>JAKMGV010000029.1 GCA_022424725.1 Paracoccaceae bacterium | reverse complement strand
CAAAGACACAGCTTGTTGCGGCGCTGGCCGAAGAAATGGGCGCTGACAAGAAATCTGCAGGCGCGGCTTTGGACGCGATCTGTGGAATTATCACACGTGAAGTTTCTGGCGGCGGTGCTGTCACTTTGCCAGGTGTTGGTAAAATCCAATGCCGTGAGCGTCCAGAGCGCATGGTGCGCAACCCATCAACTGGCGAACAGTTCAAAAAGCCAGCTGACAAAGTTGTTAAAATGACAATCGCGAAAGCATTGAAAGACAGCGTAAACGGGTAATCCGAACAACTGTCGTTCAAAGTTTTTAGGGGTCGCGGTTTTCGCGGCCCCTTTTCATTTGGGATTAGGCGTGAAATGAATCTCTACGAATAGTAATGGAGTGTGAAATGGACGGCAGGGCGGTATTATTGGGATTGGCCTTTGCGCTTATGTGGTCCTCTGCGTTTACCTCGGCTCGGATTATTGTGGCGTATGCGCCGCCGCTCTATTCGCTCTCTGCACGGTTTTTGATTTCTGGCTTAATCGGGGTGATTATTGCGCTGATGTTGGGGCAGAGTTGGAGGCTAAGTAGAAAGCAATGGATATCTGTTGCTGTTTTCGGGGTTTGCCAAAATGCGCTATACCTTGGTTTGAATTTCGTCGCGATGCAAACGGTAGAGGCCTCTTTGGCTGCGATCATTGCGTCGACCATGCCGTTGATTGTTGCTTGTGCAGGCTGGATCATCTTTAGGGAACGTTTATCGACACTTGGGATTTGTGGACTAATCGCTGGTCTGATTGGGGTTGCATTGATTATGGGATCGCGCATTCGGGCGGATGTGGATCTGTTTGGTATCGCGCTTTGTGTTGTTGGCGCGGCGTCTCTTGCCGCCGCCACCCTATCGATGCGCGGCGTTTCCTCATCTGGGAATTTTTTGATGATTGTAGGTCTTCAGATGTTGGTTGGAAGCCTGACTTTATGGGTTCCCGCAATGATGCTTGAAACGCCGACAATCGTTTGGACGAACTCCTTTGTCTATGCGTTTATTTATACAACGCTTGTGCCTGGGCTTCTGGCGACGCTCGTTTGGTTTATTTTGGTTGATCGAATTGGCGCGGTGCGCGCATCAACATACCACTTTCTTAATCCATTTTTTGGGGTCGCGATTGCGGCGGCGATACTGCATGAAGGATTATCATCCCTCGATATTCTGGGTGTCGCTATTGTTGCAGGTGGGATTTTGGCCGTCCAACTCGCGAAACGATCCTAGCCGATCATCCCTTGGTTTTCACCAATTTGACCACGGTGTATCAGCATGTGATCCAAAATAACACATCCCATCATCGCCTCGGCCACAGGAACCGCACGAATACCAACACAAGGGTCATGTCGTCCCTTTGTGACGACTTCGATCGGTTCACCATTTTTCCTGATCGAATTTCGTGGTGTCAGAATTGAAGATGTGGGTTTTACAGCAAATCGAACAATCAGGTCTTGGCCTGTGGAAATTCCGCCCAAGATACCGCCAGCATGATTAGAGCCGAAATAGTGACCATCGTTGCCCATGTAAATTTCATCGGCATTTTCGGACCCTGTTAGGGCTGCGGCCGCCATCCCATCGCCAATCTCAACGCCTTTTACGGCATTTATTGACATCATTGCTGCCGCAAGATCGGTATCTAACTTACCGTAGATGGGTGCACCCAAGCCAGCAGGGACACCACGTGCAACAACCTCGATCACGGCCCCAACAGAGTCGTGGGATTTGCGCAGTTCGTCCAAGTAAATGGCCCAGTCTTTTGCAGCCTTTGCATCGGGTGTCCAAAACGCGTTATTTTCGATTTCGTGCCAATCAAAATTATTACGGTCAATTGTCTTGGTGCCAATTTGGGTCATGTAGCCAGTGATCTGAACATCGGGGCACAATGATTTGATTGCTTCACGTGCAACGCCACCTGCTGCAACCCGGGCGGCCGTTTCGCGCGCTGATGATCGACCGCCACCGCGATAGTCGCGAATGCCGTATTTTTGCCAATACGTGATATCGGCATGACCTGGACGAAATGTCTCGGCGATATCGCCGTAATCTTTTGATCGTTGGTCGGTGTTTTTGATCATCAGCTGAATGGGAGTTCCCGTCGAAACACCATCAAAAACACCAGACAGAATTTCAACTTCGTCTGGTTCGCGTCGCTGAGTGGTGAATTTGTTTTGTCCTGGCTTTCGTTTGTCCAACCAATGTTGGATCATTGCTGCATCAATCGCCACGCCAGGTGGGCACCCGTCAACAGTTGCACCGAGTGCCGGACCATGGCTTTCACCCCAAGTGGTGACGCGAAATAAATGTCCGAAACTGTTCATACTCATTTTGATGCTCCTTGCTCTGGCACTAAGTAATTCCACAACATTCAAGGTGCAAGGTATTCTTCTAATTGCTTTCAGCATTGGAAATGCGATTGAGCTCTTATTTTCCTTGTCTTTGCCATAGTTGCGCACTAACTTCCGCCTCACCTCGGGGTGCCTTAGGGCTGAGACGCATGTGCGGACCCGTTGAACCTGATCCGGGTAACTCCGGCGGAGGGAAGGTCCAGAAAACGTCTGGGTCCCCTCTTCACTAAGAAGGGAATGTTATGAAAATTACTCTACTTATCTCTACCATGTTATCGGCAACTGCGGCAGTCGCCGAAACACCAGTATTGACTGTATATGCACCTGACTACTTTGCATCTGAGTGGGGCCCGGGCCCTGCAATTGAGGCCGAGTTTGAAAAAACATGCGGATGCGATTTGCAGTTTTCTGCAGGCGACTTACTACCGCGTATCATGCTAGAGGGCAGCTCCACCGACGCGGACATCGTTATAGGTTTGAACACCGATGTCACGAAAAAGGCACGTGAAACGGGTTTGTTTGCGGAACACGGCCAAGACAATGCCGATCTGAAATTGCCAATTGAATGGACGGACGGCACGTTTTTACCGTTTGATTGGGCCTATGTATCGTTCGTTTATAATGCCGACAAAATGTCCACAATGCCGTCCTCATTCGAGGATTTGGTAAATCTGCCCGCTGACCACAAAATCGTTATTCAGGATCCGCGCAGTTCAATTTCTGGGCTGGCGCTCGTTTTGTGGGTGAAGGCGGTGTACGGAGATAAGGCCGCGGATTATTGGACGCGCCTGTCACCGAACATTTTGACAGTCACTAGCGGTTGGTCAGAGGCTTACGGTTTGTTCACAGAAGGTGAAGCTGATGTAGTGCTGTCATTCAACACATCGCCCAGTTACCACATCGTCGCGGAAGAGGATGAAACCAAAAAAGCGGCAATTTTCGAAGAAGGTCATTATCCCTACTTTGAATTGGTCGCCAAAGTTTCATCAACGGATGTACCCGATGTGGCAGATGCATTTATGGAGTTTGTGATGTCATCTGAATTCCAGTCGATTATCCCATTCACAAACTGGTCATACCCTGCGGCCCAGTCATCAGATGAATGGCCAGAGGTTTTTGCAAATCTGCCTGCACCCGCGAAGACCGTTTATCTTAATGAACAACAGGCAGCCAATCTTCGAAATTCTACGGTTGAGGAATGGCGCAACGCGTTGTCCAAATAAGTACAAGCATTTTGTATTTGCTTGTTTTCGCCATGCCCATTTTGGGCTTGGCGATTTACGGTGGTGTGGATTTGCATTTCACCGCGTCTGACATCGCAGCAATCAAATTTACGGTTCTGCAGGCGATTTTATCGGCGGTCCTAAGTGTAGCAGCGGCTATTCCCACGTCACGTGCATTGGCACGCCAAAATTTCAAAGGGCGCGAAGTGCTGATTTCGGTATTGTCTGCGCCTTTCATTTTACCTGTGATCGTCGCAATTAGTGGTGTACTTCTCATTTTTGGCCGCGAGGGTCTGTTCAACCAATTCCTTGACTCACTCGGCCAAGATGCCGTGTCTATTTATGGCCTTTCTGGCATCTTATTGGTGCATGTGTTCTTTAACCTACCACTTGCTATTCGGATATTATTGTTTGGTTGGGGTGCAATACCAATCGAACATCACCGCGTTGCACGCGGTTTGAATCTAAATGCTTGGGCCAGGTTCAAAATCATTGAATTGCCGATGCTTGTCTCCCGCGTGCCTGCAGCAATGGCAATCATTTTTGTGATCTGTTTGTCCAGTTTTGCAGTGGCGCTGTTACTTGGCGGCGGACCACGCGCGACAACAGTCGAATTGGCAATTTATCAGGCATTTCGGTTCGATTTTGATATTGCCAAGGCGGGGCAGCTTGCTCTGGTTCAGGCAGGTTTCGCCGCTGTAGCAATCATTATCAGTCTTGCAGTGATGAAACGTTTGGACGTTGGCATTGGATATCTGCCAACCGAACCTATGTGGCATTCACGCACCATGCGTTTGGTCGATCTTGGCATGATTTCGATACTTTCGATCTTTATGTTGGCCCCAATCCTCGCGGTCATATATCGTGGGTTGCCTCATCTGGCTGAACTGCCGACTTCGGTTTGGAGTGCCGCTGCGACATCAGTTTTCATTGCATTGCCTTCATCTGTGCTTTGTATACTCATCTCCGTTTTCATGGCTCACCGACTGGGTGAAAGTATCAGTATTTTGGCGTTGTCAATCTCGCCCTTGGTCTTGGGCGTCGGGTTATTCGTTATAATTAGACCCTATATTAATCCTTTTGACGTTACCTTTTGGATTGTGGTTTTATTGAATGCGGTGTTGGCAGTTCCATTCACCTTACGCCTCATTTTGCCTGAAATTCAAAAGGCCCAGTCAGACTTTGGGCGTTTATCCCGAACGATGCGTATGTCTGTTGGGGGAATGTGGGCTTGGGTGATATTGCCACGCCTGCTTCGACCGCTTGGGTTTTCGTTTGGCCTTGCTCTTGCCCTTTCTCTTGGGGATTTGGGCGTGATTGTTTTGCTTGGCAGTCCCGAGAATGCAACATTGCCCTATCAAATCATGCAATTACGCACAGGATACAGACTTGATTCGGCGGCAGGGGCATCCGTGCTGTTGCTTATGATGTGTTTGTTCGCGATTGTTATTTTCGATGGACTAGGGCGCCGATATGCTAAGCATTAAAAATTTACAGTTTGGTCATGGGTCGTATATTGTGGTTGCTGAAAATACGGCCTTTGGTGGTGGTGTTTATGGGGTCATTGGCCCCTCTGGATCTGGCAAATCCACGTTTTTAAATACACTGGCAGGTTTTCATGATTGTGAATCTGGATCTGCGACGTTTGAAGATCGAGATTTGCTGACCCTGAGAGTTGAGGATCGGCCAATCGCAATGTTGTTTCAGTCTAACAACCTATTTCCGCATCTTACGATTTTTCGCAATGTTGCACTTGTTATGACATCGCGGCGATGGCTGACAAAAGCTCAGCAACAGCAGGTTGGCGACGCATTGGATCGCGTGGGCCTGTCAGGGTTTGAAAATCGCAAACCAGGTGAACTGTCGGGCGGCCAACAAAGCAGAGCAGCATTGGCACGCGTTCTGCTTCAGAAAAAACCGATATTGTTATTGGACGAACCATTCGCCGCATTGGGGCCAGCGATGCGGAACGAAATGTTGGATTTGGTCAAAGAAATCGCACAAACTGACAACCAAATTGTCTTATTGGTTACGCATTCCCCAGATGATGCGTTGCGGATTTGCGATCAGACCATTTTCGTTTCAAACAAACGGCTTTGGCTTGCTGGTGATACCAAAATTGCGTTGCAAAACGTTCCAAGTGAAATGCAAGATTACTTTGGTTAAAGCACAAACCGACTTAGGTCTGCATCACCGCTAAGTTCACCAATGTTTTGCTGCACAAATGCGGCATCCACAGTAAAGGCTTCGCCAGATTTGTCAGGAGCCGAAAACGAAAGCTCTTCAAAAATCCGTTCCATCACGGTGTACAAACGGCGCGCACCGATGTTTTCGACGCTTTGATTTACGCTCGCTGCTATTTTCGCGATTTCGCGGATACCACTGTCTTCAAATTCGATTGTTACGCCTTCAGTTTCCATCAGGGACGCATATTGACGCGTTAGGGCGTTATCGGTTTCAGTTAATATGCGAATAAAGTCATCTTCGCTCAAAGGACGCAATTCAACGCGAATTGGCAAACGACCCTGAAGCTCAGGCAAAAGATCTGAGGGTTTTGCCACGTGGAATGCACCTGATGCAATGAACAATATGTGGTCAGTTTTGATTGGGCCGTATTTTGTGCTGACAGTGGTCCCTTCGATCAAAGGCAAAAGATCGCGTTGTACACCCTCACGGCTGACATCAGCACCTCTTGCATCGGCTCGCGCGCATACTTTGTCAATCTCGTCTAAAAATACGATGCCATTTTCTTGTACGGCTTCTAATGCGATTCGCGTCACCGTTTCGTCATCCAACAGTTTATCGGCCTCTTCTCCGACTAACACATCGTGGCTTTCGGCGATGGTCAATTTGCGTTTCACTGTGCGCCCACCAAAGGCTTTGCCAAATATATCGCCAATATTCATCATCCCCATTTGGGATCCGGGTTGCCCTGGAATGTCGAACATGGGCATTGGGTTGGTTGTTTCGGAAACCTCAATTTCGATTTCTTGACTGTCCAATTCACCATCCAGCAATTTGCGCCGAAACATTTCACGTGTTGCATCACGCGCATCTGGACCTGCGATCGCATCAATTACGCGATCTTGGGCCTGTTTCAATGCGTTTGCTTTCACGTCCTCGCGCATTTGAATGCGGGTGGAGTTAATGGCGGCATCTACCAAATCCCTGATGATTTGTTCGACATCGCGCCCGACATATCCAACCTCTGTGAATTTTGTGGCCTCTACCTTGACGAACGGAGCATTCGACAACTTTGCCAGCCGTCTGCTGATTTCAGTTTTTCCAACACCTGTTGGGCCGATCATCAGGATATTTTTTGGATACACTTCATCCTGTAGGTCTGCTGGCAATTGTTTGCGCCGCCAACGCGAACGCAATGCAACAGAAACGGCGCGTTTCGCATCGTTTTGACCAATAATAAAACGGTCCAACTCGGACACAATTTCACGAGGCGTAAGGTCACTCATATTAAAGGCTTTCAACAGTAAGGTTGCCGTTTGTATAAACGCAAATTTCAGCAGCAATCGACATAGCTTTGGTTGCGATCGTGTGCGCATCTAGATCACTGTCCATCATTGCACGCGCAGCCGCCAAGGCAAAGTTGCCGCCTGATCCAATCGCTGCGATGTCATGCTCTGGTTCAAGTACATCACCTGCACCCGTGATAATCAGCAGTAGATCACCATCTGTCACGATCAACATTGCCTCAAGCTTCTGGAGATATTTATCCGTGCGCCAATCTTTGGCAAGTTCAACCGATGCACGGGCAAGTTGTCCCGGACTGGCCTCTAACTTCGCCTCTAGGCGTTCAAGAAGTGTGAATGCATCCGCGGTTGATCCTGCAAAGCCCGCAATGACGTCATGACCGCCTGGGGATAATTTTCGGACTTTTCGCGCAGACCCTTTGATAACGGTTTGTCCAAGGCTGACTTGACCATCCCCCGCTATGACAACTTTGCCGTCCTTCTTGACTCCGACAATCGTCGTGCCATGCCATCCGGGAAATTCATTATTATCCAAGGAACACTCTTTAATCTTAATGGTCGGAATAAGAGGCCCTATTCAAAGCCTCTTAGCTTTTCTCATCTACAGCTCAGATGTTTAGATTGAGTCTTCAATCCACTTTTGAAGGGCTGCTTTTGGTGCAGCGCCTGCGCGATTTGAAATGACTTCACCATCTTTAAAAATGAACAGGGCTGGAATACCGCGTACGCCCATTGACATAGCCGCATTTTGGTTTGCATCTACGTCCACTTTGGCAACTTTTACTTTGCCAGCCATTTCATCTGACAACTCTTCTAGGATGGGACCGATTTGTTTACATGGTCCGCACCATTCTGCCCAAAAATCCACGACGACTGGGACATCTGAATTACGAACTTCTTCATCAAAGGTCGCGTCTGTTACTGCAACTGTTGCCATCTGGCTTCTCCTAAACAATGATTAATCAAGAAGTATGCAAGCCGCGTTCAAACGTCAAGATTTGCAAAGGTTAGTTTTCGCATCCAACAGGCTGCGTTGTGGAATTTCCATGAATTTTGCCTCAGCCGTCCATAAAATGCCCGTTTTCACAGTGTATTTCGGATAAAGCTGTTTGATAGCATGTTCGTAGATCACCATTTGGTTCAAAATCCCAACGGGGATTTGATCGGCGGTTTCTGGGATTGCGCGGTTGGTTTTAAAATCGACAACAAAAACAGTTTCATACTGCACGATCAAGCGATCAATGATCCCATGAAAGCAACTCTCAGAATATTCAGGCAGAACCGTGACAAAGGGGACTTCGGCAAAGGCATCTTTTTCAAAGATCCAACTTAGATCAGGCGCGCCTAATACCTGTTTTCCAATCTCATAAGCGTGCAAGGCAATGTCATCATCAATCGGCTGTTCCAATTTAACGCGCAGATTTTTCGAAATTTGTGGCCAATTTTCCGTTGGATGGACAGGCAAATTTTCAAGCAGCAGGTGAACATAAGAACCGTAATTTTTTGCGGTTTCGCTATCCCAATTTACATCACTGGGCAGAGCCTTTGATCCTGGTAGCTCTGAGGGTGAAATGAAAACCGCACGCCCTTCTTGATTTACTGGACTATTTTGTGTCCATGGGGGTACTTCTGACGGGTTATTTGCATTCTTTTCAACATTCGCTTTTTTCAGAATGGGCCAATTACCATACTCAAGACGCCTGCCGTCACCTACAGGCGTTGTTAAACGCACCCCACCAGCAGCTTCAATGCCTTCGGTGATTTGTGAATGCCAACACTCAGATGCATTTTGCACCTTGCCTGCCCCAGCAACGATTAACCATTTTTCCGCCCGCGTCATTGCGACGTATAACAATCGATTGCGCTCTTCTTTTTCTTTTTCAACGCGTAGCTTGTAAAGCTCTTCAGTCGCGGCAGGGCGGTCATTTTTGGTTCCACTCCACACTGCAAGCTTATCAGCATCAAAAAAATGCCCGCGTACATCGGCGCGCCGATCAACCGTATCAGGTAAAATGACAATGGGTGCCTCAAGCCCCTTTGATCCATGAACTGTCATCACGCGAACTTGGTTCTGTGCGTTATCCATTTGGCGCTTTATCTCGATATCTTTGTCGCGGACCCACGCGATAAAGCCGACCAGACTGGGTATTTCGATGGCCTCGTATTCCAGTGTGATGGATAAAAGTGCATCAATCCCGTCTTTGGCCTCGGGACCCAAGCGCGACAAAAATCTTTCTCGTCCTTTATGTTTTGTCAGAATACGTTCAAGAATATCAAAAGGGCGCAACAAGTCGGTCTTGTTGCGCAAATCTTCTAGGACTGATAGCTCATTCTGATATGCCTCGCGATTGGCGCGCATCGCCTCAAACAGATGCTTGCCACCCCGATCATACGCAAGTGTGAATAATCTTTGCTCATCCCATCCAAACAAAGGAGACCTTAGTATCGTTGCCAAAGCAAGGCTGTCCTCTGGGAGTGCCAAAAATTCAAGAAAAGCGAGCAAATCTTTAACAGCCAGTTCAGATAACAATCGCAGCCGATCGGCACCCGCAATCGGGATATTCAGGTTTTTGCAGGCCCTTATAATTTCGTGAAATAGATCCTTACGGTTTTGAACAAGGATCAGGAAATCTCTTGGTTCGATTTTACGTCCAGTCCATTCGTTGTCGACCAGTTGGTCAGGCAGCACCGTTTCAGAGTTTAACAATTCGGAAATTTCATGTGCGATGGACTGCGCCAGCTGTCCTGTCTCACTGGAACGACCCATAATATCAACGGGGTCTTCCCAATTACCTTCATCTTCAGGCTCACTGGGCGGAATAACGGGCCAAAGGTCTACCCGACCAGGCAAGGTGGTGTGAAACGCTTTGTGCGTTGCCTGTTCGGCAAACCCAGCTTTGGAGGCTTGTGCAAATACATGGTCCACACATCGCAGGATTGCAGGTGAAGATCGAAATGAATATTCTAATGCTGTTGATTGAAACGCCTGTTGAGATGCGTTTAATTTTGTTGCAAATTCTTCCCTCATACGGTCGAATTCGCGCGGATCAGCCCCCTGAAACGAATAGATCGACTGTTTTTTGTCGCCAACAACGAAAATGGTCCGATTAATGTCGCGAGCACCACTTCCGCTTGTGAATTCTTCGGCCAGTTTTTCAATGACGGCCCATTGGGTTGGGCTTGTGTCTTGGGCTTCGTCAACCAAAATATGGTCAATCCCCCCGTCCAGCCGAAATAGAACCCATTGGGCAACCGCAGATATTGAAAGCAGGTCTCTAGTTTTCAAGATCAAATCTTCGAAATCCAACCAACCGCGCCGTTGTTTTTCCTCTTCATAAAGTTCGACAAAGTGACATCCAAATTTAGACAAAGTGATGCTTGCGTTTAATGATTTGATTGCATTTTTTGCATGCTTGAATTCATGAATGCGCTGCATGAACGCGTTCAGTTCGTTGCTATGTGGGGCCAATTCCCTCTCCCGCAGTGCCTTGGTGCCGATTTTGTCTATCTTCGGTTCAAATGGCGGTGTCGATTTGAGAAAAACAGTCTCTAATATAGCAAATTTTTCGACTGATAGTTCAGTACACAACAGCAACTTTTCGGATAATTTTGCGGCTGATGCACCGCCTGCTTGCAAAATGGGGACGAGTTTCTTCACAAATTTCAAATCTGCATCATTGAATGATGTAAAGAACAGTTGTTCAACGGATGTATCTTGTGGGGCATCAAGAAAGCTTGCGACCTGCGTGCTGGATGCCCTGCTGCTGAAGTGTGATTTTTTTGCGATAATCTCCGTTAGAAGAGTGTCAAACGATGCTTCACTGACCAATCGGTTCATGTTGTTGAAAAGGACGCGAACCGTTGAATTTTCACACATCTTATCCAGAACAAGTTTCGCTATTTCGTCTCTTGCTAACTCGTCAATTTCTGTGAAATCAGGCGTAACTCCCGCCTCGAGTGGAAAACGCCTCAAAAGTGATGAGCAAAACGAATGAATGGTTTGAATTTTCAGCCCACCAGGCGCCTCAATCGCACGCGCAAACAGGGTTCTTGCATGCGCAAGATCAGTTTCTGAATGCGTTTTTTGATCTGTAATTTCGCTTAGGGCGTCACGCAAGTCGTCGTTATTCAACATTGCCCATTCGCCCAAACGTTTGAACAATCGGTTCTGCATCTCGGCTGCCGCAGCCTTGGTGTAGGTCAAACATAGAATGTGCTCGGGTGCGACATCGTCTAAAAGCAATCTCGCAACCCGATCTGTTAAAACTCGTGTTTTACCGGACCCTGCATTGGCCGATAACCAGGTAGAAGTTTCGGGGCGTGCCGCATTCAATTGTGCTTTGCTGGCTTCGTTCACTGCAATCGCTCCTTCATTGAAGGGTGCGATACATCCCATTCCCCGTAACGTGATAGGTGATCATAGTCTGAAAAATCGTCAGACTTGAACAATGCACGACGTGCGGTGAAACCTTGATCTGGATCCTGATAACGTTCAATCAGTTGATGCAGTTTGCGATATGCATCTTCGACGCTTTCCTTTTCGAATGGCGCGTTTACGATCTTGGCGGGATTTCCCAAGCCTACGAATGCAGCATTAAATATCTTATTAGGCTCTATTTTTGTGAAACCAGAGTGTTCTGCCACCAATGCAAGAAGATACAATTGTTTGTCGAAGAATAGTTGCTGTTTTTCGGTTGGTGCGAAGCCAGTTTTGTAATCATATATTACGAATGACCCGTCTGAACGCTGATCAACACGATCCGCGATTGCACGAATTGTGAAGTTTAAATCGGTGATATCCAATCGACCAGAGACCTCAAATCCAATTGGTTCTGCATTTTTGCGGCGCTCTACCTCACCTTCTATCAGCCAATCCATCACTTGATCCAATCGAGTGTGCCAAAATACCCGGGTTGATGGCCAGGGAACCGAGTTATGAAGAGTGTATTCCAATATTTCGGTAAATTTTTCCCGACGCCACTCAGCTGGAATATTGGTCCATTCGCGAAAGTAATTTTCCAATACTTTGTGAACAATTGTTCCACGCATTCGTGCATCTGGCGTTGCATTTAATGGATTTAGTCGACGCAACCGCAGGATATGTTTTGCGTAAACCGAATATGGATCACGAATTAGGGTACGAACATCGGTCACGGCCAATGATTTTGGTCGTGCGCTATTGGGTGGGCAGGGCGCGGGGCGCAAAGCTGGCTTAATAGAACCCTCGCAATGCGCATTGTCAATTTTCTCCGCTAATTCCAACCAAAATGCGCCGCGTTTCCTCATATGGTTTAACGCAGCAGGACCATTTTGTTCGGGCAGCCCGTTTAACAGGTTCAGTAAACGGTTAATCCATCGGGACGGAACCGTTTCGGCGTCGTTTGATCGAATGGAACGTGTAATCCATACGTTTTTTTGACATACCAACTGTTGGTAATCATGGGCAGAGAGACCAATTTTTCGCTCTGGTACACGCAGACCCGCATCTTTTCGCATTTGCCGATTTAACCATGGATCGCTGTCACCTGTTTCAGGCCAAGTTCCCTCGTTCAGTCCCGCAAGGATATAGAGATCCGCACCCTGAACACGTGCCTCCAATGTCCCCCAAATCAAAACTCTGGGATGGGCCTCATTTGTTTCGCGTAGTGAATCCTTGGCCAATAGTCCCTTAAAAATCCCTACATAGTCTCGTATTTCGCAATCTAACGCCGTTTCGTTTGTCTCCTTTAACCGATCAATGATCCGACGGATGGGTTGGGCAGATGGCCCTTGCCAAAGACGGTTTTCATCACCACTGGTGAAGGCACTTCCGTTTGCGATTTTCTCACTTAGCTCAACGTGTGTTTGCAGCCAAGTATCGAAATTTTGCTCATATCGTTTCTTGAGATTTATGAAACAGTCGGAAAACCATTCACACCACTGTTCCACCAAATCACTTGATTGTTTTTCTGCCCACTGCGTTAACACATCTGTTGTAAGTGAGACTATGCCGTCTCTTCTAAGATACAGTTCAAGCTCTCGGGTTAGAAGCAGATGTTCACCGCGGGTTTTATCATCGTTGTGACAAAGTGGGTGTTGGAGAATTGCGAATATCTGAGAAATCTTTACATCGCTTCCCAGCAAATTCGCGGTTTCACGTAAAAACCGACCGACTGGTGCCAGGGACAGTGGTATGCCCGCACTATCATCTGGGGTAATTTCCCATCGCGCCATGATTGAGGATACGTAACGCGAAATCTCTCGATCTGGTGTAATTAGCGTCGCGGTTTCACCCGTCTCAACGGCCTCACGCAGCCGCAGGGCGATCGCCAACGCCTCTTGCCGTTTTGATGTCGCCTCCAGCAGCGTGATTCCGTCTGTGGCCTGAATTAAGTTTCTGAGGTTTGGCCCCTCTCTCATCCAACTATCTGTCACTGGTGCCGGTCGTAGACTGAGCGAGATCAGGGAGGATCGGTCGGTGTCAGTGGATGTGTCTGTCCAGTTTGAAACCTTTGTTGGATCAGTGCCACATGTTTCGACGACTTTCGCCAACCGAAATTGTGGGTGATCCTCAGTTGCGCGGTCTGATAATAGATGCGACCACATTGATTGGGGCGCATCAAAATCAAAACCTGGTAATACAATGTGGCCATTTGATAGTTTAGAGACGGCAGCCATCAGGTCCAATGTCGGTTTCCGCGAACCAGTTGAGCCCAGTATATAAATAGGTTCTAATAAAGGATGTTTTGACCAATACTCTGTCAAATTTGCAGTTTGGTTCTTTAATGAACTTGCTGTGATCTGCCCGTTTTGATTGTTGATGTACCCAAATATAATTTTCAAAAATTCCAGCGCGTTTCGCCAGTGTCCTGATTGATCTTGAACGTTCAGTTCCATCAAACTCTTTGCGCTGACTTCTTCTTCCACAATCTCATTCATTAGGCTTTGAAGGCTATCAGAAAGTGAAAATAGGGACGATTTTGGCGCAAAACTGGGCTGCGCGTTCAGTAGCCCCGACACAAGGCGAATAAACTCAAACTTTTCGCCAAAAGTATTCGCGTCATTGGTCGGAAAAGATCCATGCATTAGGCTGCCAAGATCTCCAATCAAATGTAATTTGGGAAGCAGCGTGTATTTCTGTTCGGCAAAAATTTTGATCAGGCGCGAACGCATGCGCGATGTATTAACGATCACGTTTATTCGGGCAAGTTCATGTGGTGGTCGATCCGCATATCTTTGGATTAATCCATTTACGAACTCTCGTGGATAGTCCGAACCCAAGGGAATGCCATAAATGCGCGGATGTGGTTCTTTAACTGCCATGAAATTTCTGTTTTGCCTGCTCG
>JAKMGV010000346.1 GCA_022424725.1 Paracoccaceae bacterium | reverse complement strand
GCGTCTATGTTTGATGACCAACCTTTGCGTGATTTACGGGCGACGGGATTAAACGCGCTTTATGCGCTGCCGCAGGTGCGCAAAACACTGATGCAGATGGGTTTGGGGCTAAAATAAGAGGGCCGCCCGCAATCCGCAAACGGCCCAAAAATTGCGTATCGAATATCTTAGCCTAGGACAGTGTCCAAAACGCGGCTCAGGCGGGCGACGGTCCCATCAACATTATACAGTTTGTCTAACCCGAATAGGCCCAAACGGAATGTCATGAACCCTTCAGGCTCATCACAGGCCAAGGGCACACCGGCAGCGATTTGCATGCCTTCTGCTGCGAACTTTGATCCATTTTGGATGGATGGATCGCCTGTATAGCTGACAACAACGCCTGGTGCACCAAAACCATCGGCAGCCACGGATTGAATGCCTTTGGCTTTTAGAATGTCACGAACACGGTTGCCCAATTCCCATTGCGCATCACACAGTTTATCAAACCCATATTCCTTGGTTTCCAACATTGTGTCGCGGAACGCACGCAAGGCGTCTGTTGGCATTGTAGCGTGATAGGCATGCCCCCCATTTTCATAGGTTTGCATGATGGAGTACCATTTTTTCAAATCTATCGCAAAGCTGTCTGAATCTGTGCTGTCCAAGCGTTGGACGGCGCGTTCGGACATCATCACCAAACCTGCAGAGGGGGAGGCAGACCAACCTTTTTGCGGGGCCGAAATCAAAACATCAACACCTGTCGCCTTCATATCAACCCAGGCACACCCCGACGCGATGCAGTCCAAGACCATAATCGCGCCCACATCATGCGCAGCGCGTGCCAATGCCGTGACATACTCATCCGGTAGAATGACACCTGCTGACGTTTCCACATGCGGTGCAAAAACCACTTCGGGACGCAGTTCGTGAATACGCGCCACAACATCTTCGATTGCAGCAGGGCGGAACGGTTCTTGTGCGCCATTGCCTGTGCGACGTGCCTTCATCACCTCGACATCTGCGGCGATGGATGAGGTTTCAAAAATCTGGCTCCAACGATAGGAAAACCACCCATTCCGCACGACCAGTACTTTTGCGTCGCGGCCAAATTGGCGGGCGACTGCCTCCATCCCATATGTTCCGCCACCCGGGATCAGGGCAGTTGCATCGGCGTTATACACCTCTTTCAACATGCCAGAGATATCGGTCATCACCGACTGAAAAGATTTCGACATATGGTTTAGGGAACGGTCCGTAAAGACCACGGAAAATTCTTCTAGCCCCTCAGGGTCGATATGTTCAAGCAGCGCCGCCATCGTGGCCTCCTATATGATCGTTAAATCGTGTTTGTCTGCACAATAGAGATTAACCTGAATTCCCCCATGCGACAAATACTCCCTTCGCTAAATTGGTCCGGGGCGTTTTTCTTCACTCAACAGAACGTTCGCTTCTAAATCCCCCACACCCGGTAGGGTCATGATGCGGCGGCGCAATACCCGTTCAAAATCGGAAATATCGCGCGCAACAACACGCAGTCGATAATCATATAGCCCCAACACATGTTCGATTTGCTGCACTTCTGGGATCGCCTTTACCGCGCGTTCAAAATCTTCAAGGCTAACACGGCCCTTGGTGGCAAGTTTGATGCCCAAGAATACAGTGACACCCAACCCAAGTTTTTCGCGATTTAAATTCAGGGCCACACCTTTGATCACGCCCTCTTCTTTCAGTCGCTTGATCCGTCGCCAAATTGCAGGTTGTGACATATCCAGATTTTTGGCCAATGCCGCCGCACTCTGATCCGCGTCCTGTTGTAATAGGCGCAACAGCGCGCGGTCTGTTTCATCCAAGATCATATCGGCACCCCCGCGTTGGTTTTGATCCGCGCAACATGCATCAATGCCTCAACCTCAGCGATGTGGGGCAATGTTAGAATGCGATCACGATAGACCTGTTGATAATCAGCCATATCCCGCGCCACGACAGACAGACGTACGTCCACACGGCCCAAGAACGTTTGAATTTCGATCAC
>JAKMGV010000345.1 GCA_022424725.1 Paracoccaceae bacterium | reverse complement strand
AAATTTTCAAGGACGATAGGATCGCCAATCAACTCGATCCGCACGCCAATTTCCTCTTTGAATTCACGGATCAGCGCGTCTTGCCACGTTTCTCCGAATTCGACGGTTCCTCCAAGTGGGCGAACACCTTTAAGTGTTCCATCATCCCGATTGACCTCGCTTGCGAGCAAACGGCCATCCCGCCAATGCAGGCCCAGTGCTTTTACGCGAATGGTTGAGGATGGCCGCCATGGTGTCATGGGTTTTCAATTTTACTTTACGTTAATTCTACGCAAACTGCGCCACGCAATCAGAACGCTTTGGCAGGGTCGGCTGGGGCCGTGCCCTAGCCTGCCAATTTGTCCAATATGCGGGCCCAGCTGCGGATGCCTTTGTGGAAACTTTCCATATCGTATTTTTCGTTCGGGCTGTGAAGTTGGTCATCATCTTTGCCAAATCCGATTAGCAGCGGATCACGTCCCGTGATCTCTTGGAAATATCCCGCGATTGGGATGGAGCCACCACACCCGATAAAGGCCGCGGGGATATCCCATTCCTCGGTCAATGCCTGACGCGCTGCTTCGAATTCGGGGGCATCGATGGACATATGGGATGCAGGTCCGGTTCCATGTTCCAAAAATTCAACCTGACAATCGGCAGGCACCATGGCACGCACCATGGCGCGAAAATCTTCGCGGATTTTAAAAGGGTCTTGGTCCCCCACCAAACGAAAGGACACCTTGGCCGAGGCGTAACTGGGCAAAACGGTTTTAAATCCTTCGCCTGTATACCCGCTGGTCATGCCATTGATTTCGCAAGTTGGGCGCGACCAGATCATTTCAAGCGCGCTGCGCCCTGCCTCACCTGCGGGATCGGCCAAACCCACATCCCCCAAGAAAGCCGCATGATCAAAATTTAAATCACGCCACTGATCGGCAACCGAATCGGGCAATTCATGTACACCATCATAGAAATTCGGCACCATGATCCGCCCCTGATCATCATGCAGGCTGGCCAAGATTTTTGACAGAACCCGCGCGGGGTTCATGGCCGCACCGCCATACATGCCCGAATGCAAATCCTTGTTCGGGCCTGTGATCTTAATCTCTTCCCCCAACAGACCGCGCAGCATGGTCACGATGGCGGGCGTTTTGCTTTCGAATAACCCTGTGTCACAGATCAATACGATATCGGATGTCAGCTCGGCCGCGTTTTCCTTCATAAAGGGGATCAAACTGGGCGATCCGCTTTCCTCTTCGCCCTCAAAGAAAAACGTTACTTTACAGGGCAATGTGCCATGCACCGCTTTCCACGCACGGCAGGCCTCGACAAAGGTCATCAATTGCCCCTTATCGTCTGACGATCCGCGCCCCCGGATTACAGGGCCTTTGGGCGTTTGTTCAACGGCAGGATCAAACGGATCGCGATGCCAAAGTTCAATGGGATCAACAGGTTGCACATCATAATGCCCATAAAACAGGATATGTGGTCCCGCACCATCGACATGCCCAACCACCATGGGATGACCGGGCGTTTGACGTTTCGTGGCAACCGCCCCAAGCGACTCCAGATCACGCACCAACCAATCCGCCGCCTTTTGACAGTCCTCTGCATAGGCGGGATCGGTAGAAATGGAGCGTATCCGCAACAAATCGAGCAAACGATCCGTGGATTTTTCTATATCTGCGTCAATACGCGCCAACACCGAAACTAGCGACATTCGAATCTCCTGTTATGTATCTGTGAAAGAAAGGCTAGCATCGGATGGCAATTCAACCAACGCGGTTTATCATTTCGCTACGTTAGCTGCAAAAAACCTTTGACCCATAATAAAATATGAATATGTTATGGGGAACGGATGAACAAGGACGATTGAATGGACTACACCGCGCATCTTGACGGAGCCCTCTCCCGCCTTCACGAAGAAGGCCGCTATCGCACGTTCATCGATATCGAACGCGAAAAGGGCAATTTCCCGCACGCGATGTGGAATTGCCCCGATGGCAGCAAAAAGCCAATCGTTGTGTGGTGTGGCAATGACT
>JAKMGV010000028.1 GCA_022424725.1 Paracoccaceae bacterium | reverse complement strand
AAATCATTGATGACGATGGCACACGCGTCAAAGTGATCGTTGGAAATTTCTGGGGAAAGTCAGGCCCGGTTGATGGCATTGCCGCAGATCCACAGTATTTGGATATCTACGTGCCCGCAGGTGTTAAGAAAACATTCAAGGTTGATACATACCGCAAGGCATTCGCTTATATCTTTGAAGGTGCAGGTGCCTTTGCCGATTCCAGCGCACCCGAAGGTGTGTTGCTGGAAAAAGAAGTCATGGGCGAAGAAGTGAACATTCGTGACATGTCGGGCAATCGCACGCTGATCAAATTTGGAACAGGCGAAGAGGTCACCGTTCAGGCGGGTGAAGAAGGCATTCGTTTCCTCTTGATTTCGGGTGCCCCTATTCAGGAACCTGTCGCGTGGCACGGCCCGATTGTGATGAACACACGCGAGGAATTGATGCAGGCCTTTGCGGAATTGCGCAACGGCACCTTTATCAAACCTGCGCATTAGGTTGGTAAAACTAGGTTTCTGTGCGTGGCATCACCATGCGCAGAACCATTTCGCGATAATGCGATTTCACCTCATCCAACTTTAACCGCCCATCAGGGCGATACCATGTCACAACCTCGGTCAGCATCCCGATGATGGCCAGCGTTGTGATACGTGTATCGGCAATATCAAATGCCTTGGCGTTTTTCCCTGCAACCAGAATCTGTTCCAGGGCATCTTCGTATTGACGGCGCAGGGTTTCGATTTCTGCAAAATTGGCTGCATCCAAATTGCGCAACTCCATATATGCGATAAACACCGCATCCCTGCGCGCCAAATGATAATCAAGGTGGAAATTCAAAAACTGGGTTAGCTGATCAATGGGGTCAGTGCTTTGCCCTCCCCTGCTCCACGCCTGCAGCAATTCTGTCATATGTTCGCTCATGATTGCGAACAAAAGCGCCTGTTTGTCTTTGGTGTAATTATAGATGGTGCCCACCTGCACCCCAACATCAGACGCCAATTGACGCATGGAAACGGCCGCATACCCATGTCGCGCGAACAAACGCTCGGCGCTTTGACGCACAAGTGTTCGGGTATTTTGTGAATAAGATCCGATGGTTCTGGGCATGACTGCACCCTAGCCCCGTTATTGAAAAAGCAAAACAGTAATTTTTCAGGCATATTCGTCTGTGCAAATTTACACCTTCCAAGTTGCATAGGACGGGGAATGCAGGTACATCGCGGACAGGTTAAGAATTGAAGTTAAGGAGCCTTTGGATGAACCAACCATTACGATTGGGGGTTGCTGGTCTGGGGACGGTCGGTGCGGGCGTCGTCAAAATCATTCAGTCAAAATCCGAATTGCTTCGAATGCGCACGGGACGCGACATTGAAATCGTCGCCGTTTCTGCAAGAAGTGCGGGCAAAGATCGCGGTGTCGATCTGTCTGCCTATCGCTGGTATGATGATCCCGTCAGCCTTGCGCAATCAGATGATATTGATGTCTTTATCGAATTGGTTGGCGGTGATGAAGGCCCTGCCAAAGACGCGACTGAGGCCGCGTTAAAATCTGGCAAAGATGTTGTTACCGCAAATAAGGCGATGCTGGCCCACCACGGTCAGGCGCTGGCCGAATTGGCCGAAGGAAACGGGTTAACTATTCGTTATGAGGCCGCCGTTGCGGGGGGTATCCCAATCATCAAATCCCTGACCGAGGGATTGGCAGGAAACAAAATCAAACGCGTTATGGGCGTGATGAATGGCACCTGTAACTACATCCTGACCCGCATGCAGTCTGCTGGCCTAAGCTATGACGAAGTCTTTGCCGAAGCTGATGCCCTTGGATACCTTGAAGCTGATCCAAATCTGGACGTTGGCGGAATTGATGCAGGGCACAAATTGGCCATTCTATCGGCGATCGCCTATGGTGTTCAGGTTGATTTCGATGCGGTAAAATTGGAAGGGATCGGGCAAATTTCGATTGATGATATCAATCATGCCGCCGACATGGGATATCGGATCAAACTTCTTGGCGTTTCCCAAATGACCGAAAATGGATTGGAACAACGCATGACCCCGTGCTTGGTTCCCGAAACATCGCCATTAGGTCAGTTGGAAGGCGGCACAAATATGGTTGTCGTCGAAGGGGATGAGGTTGGTCAAATCGTCCTGCGCGGTGCAGGTGCGGGCGAAGGCCCAACCGCCAGTGCGGTCATGTCAGATGTGCTGGACTTGGCCCGTGGCATTCGTATTCCAACCTTTGGTCAACCTGCAAAAACACTTGGAACCGCAACAGCGGTGCAGTGCGATACACCTGCCCCCTACTATTTGCGGATGGAACTGTTGGACCGTCCAGGATCACTTGCCGCCGTTGCAGCGGCATTGGGACAACGCGAGGTGTCGATCCACCGTATGCGCCAATACGATCACGAAGGTGACAATGCACCTGTCCTGATCGTGACGCATGCAACCAGCCAAAGTGCGCTCACGACTGCGCTTGCAGACCTAAAATCCCATGATGTCGTTATCGGCACCCCCGTCGCATTGCGTATCGAACACATTTAAAGAAAGAAGACCCAGAATGAGTACCGAAAAGGTTGATTTTAATGATCGCATGTTATCACTGGGCCTTGCGCGTGTGTCCGAGGCTGCGGCAATTGCCTCTGCCGATCTGGTGGGCCGTGGTGATGAAAAGGCCGCGGACCAAGCCGCCGTGAACGCCATGCGCGAACAGTTGAACAAATTGGACATCGCAGGTGTTGTCGTGATCGGCGAGGGCGAACGCGACGAAGCGCCCATGCTATACATTGGGGAAGAGGTTGGCACAGGAAACGGACCAGGTGTGGACATCGCGCTTGACCCACTTGAAGGCACGACACTGACCGCCAAAGATATGCCAAACGCGCTGACCGTCATCGCGATGGGCCCGCGTGGATCGATGCTACACGCCCCGGACACCTATATGGAAAAACTGGCCATTGGACCGGGATATGCCGCCAATACCGTGACATTGGATATGACGGCTGCCGAACGCGTAAACGCATTGGCCGCAGCCAAAGGATGCGCGGCACGCGACATCACAGTTTGCATTCTGGAACGTCCACGCCATCAGGAGATGATCGCAGATGTCCGCGCTACAGGCGCCTCAATCCGTTTGATCACGGATGGGGACGTGGCAGGTGTCATGCACTGCGCCGATCCTGAAACAACGGGTATTGACATGTACATGGGCACAGGGGGCGCACCCGAAGGTGTGTTGGCCGCAGCAGCCCTAAAATGTATGGGTGGTCAAATTTATGGCCGCCTGTTGTTCCGCAATGATGATGAACGCGGCCGCGCGGCCAAGGCGGGCATCACGGATTTGGACCGTATTTACACACGTGATGAAATGGTAACACAGGACGTTATTTTCGCAGCAACGGGTGTGACGGGTGGCTCTCTCCTTCCTGGGATCAAACGCGAAGTTGGACATATCACAACAGAAACATTGTTGATGCGTTCCAAGACGGGTTCTATCCGCCGCATGATTTACCGCAATCCGCGCGGGTAATCGGAATTGGGGTATCTTGGTGTTGATACCTCACTCTCGGGCCGACGCTGGATCGGCCCGGATGCTGCTGTTGAACGCCACGCCGCGGCATTGGCGCAGACCACACAACATCCCCCTGCGTTGTGTCATGTTCTCGCCCGCCTTGGCGTTCAAGACGTCGACGTAGACGGCTATCTGTCCCCGCAACTGCGCGAGTTACTGCCTGATCCCAGATCCCTAAAGGATATGGAAACCGCCGCCACACGCATTGTTGCGGCGGCACTTGGCAAACAACGCGTTGCGATTTTTGCAGATTATGATGTGGATGGCGGGACATCGGCCGCGCAACTTATCAATTGGTATCGATACTTTGGCGTCGACTGCACGCTCTATGTCCCGGACCGTATCGACGAAGGCTACGGGCCGAACCCCACTGCCATGTCAGAATTGGCAGCCAAACACGATCTGATCATTTGCGTCGATTGCGGCACGCTAAGTCATGAGGCAATCGCCGCGGGTCACGCGGCGGATATCATCATTTTGGATCACCATTTGGGGGGTGAAACCCTGCCGCAATGTTTGGCCGTTGTGAACCCAAACCGACAGGACGAAACGGGGGATTTGGCCCATCTGTGCGCAGCGGCGGTTGTGTTCCTAACACTGGTTGAGGCACGACGTGTTCTGCGTAGCAAGGGGGCTGGGGATGGCCCCGATTTGATGTCCTATCTGGATTTGGTCGGGCTTGCCACCGTCGCGGATGTCGCCCCGCTGATCGGGGTGAACCGCGCCTTTGTACGCCAAGGCTTGCGTGTAATGGCGCGACGCGAACGACCAGGCATTGTGGCCCTATGCGATTTGGCGCGCGTTGAGACGGCCCCAACCGCCTATCACCTAGGGTTCGTTTTGGGCCCGCGCATCAACGCAGGCGGGCGCATTGGTCAGGCCGATTTGGGCGCACGCCTGTTGGCCAGCGCCACACCGTCTGAGGCGCAGGCATTGGCCCAACGATTGGACACCCTTAACAGTGAACGCCGCGAGGTTGAAAACCACGTCCGTGACGCCGCCCTTGCCCAAGCAGAAGCACGCGGGTTGGACGCCCCACTGGTTTGGGCCGCAGGGGATGGATGGCATCCGGGTGTTGTTGGCATTGTCGCCTCGCGCCTGAAAGAGGCGACAAACCGTCCTGCGATCGTGATCGGCTTTGACGGGGATGACGGCAAGGGATCAGGCCGTTCGGTGACAGGAGTTGATCTTGGCGCACAAATCCAAAAGCTCGCCTCAGAAGGGCACCTGACCAAAGGCGGCGGACATAAGATGGCCGCGGGGCTCAGCCTGACACGCGCACAACTGGAACCCGCAATGGCGCGATTGGCCGAATTGATGGCGCGTCAGGGGGCGGGTGATTTGGGCCCCAAGGATCTGCGCCTGGACGGTATATTGATGCCCGTGGCGGCACAGGTCGAATTGGTTGAATTGCTGGAACAGGCAGGGCCCTTTGGGGCGGGTGCTGCAGGCCCCCGCTTTGTCATGCCAGAGGTGAAAATCCAATTTGCCAAACGCGTGGGCAGCAGTCACCTAAAACTGCGCATCGGTGATGGTGTGGGCGCATCGGTGGACGGCATCTGCTTTGGCGCGTTTGACACCGAACTGGGATATGCCTTGGAAAACCACGGCGGACGGTTGGTCCATGTCGCAGGACGGTTGGACATTAACACATGGCAAGGCCGCCAATCCGTTCAGTTGCGCATAGAAGACGCCGCCTTTGCGGGTGAATAAAAAAATTCGTTAAAATTTTATTCCAAAAGACGATTTTCCTCTTGCACAGATGCCACGCCTCGCCTAAACACCGCCTCACAGCAGCGCTGGCCCGTTCGTCTATCGGTTAGGACGCCAGGTTTTCAACCTGGAAAGAGGGGTTCGATTCCCCTACGGGCTGCCACTGATTTATTTTCCAATAATATTTCAGAGAGTTTAATAGCCACGATTTGCTTGGACGTGGGTTGACATTCTATGCATTGGCGGGACGATCTTTTCCAATAAGCTTTCTTGGAAATAGAATTAGACGACCAAACGCAAAAAATCTGAGATGCCCAACCCATACTCTTCAGAACGTCATTGCAATTTCGAAATATTAAAACCCCTTACATTTCAACCAGATCACGTGCTAGTCATCTCGCGCGAAGACATCGGGGAAAGCATAATGCATGAGAAATGTTGGGCCTGTGAGGGGCGGATTGATTTTTCTAATCGTAATCCCTTTTATCGTTGTTTTTGCGAGGATTGCGCCAAGACGTTGGATGCCGATTACAAAATGGCCGCGTTTGAGGCGTTTCGTGTGGGCGTATCAAAAGAAGCATTCCTGAAACGCTGGTCTAATGCGCTTAGTTGACTTGGCAAAAAATACTTATTCCCAAACACATCAATGCCTTTTATCAAGCAGCCATTATAACGTGGTGCACGATCGTCAACGTCCCCTCGGGTGAAGGCCGCATCACCCAAAGATAAAAGGCATATGCCTCAATTCTGGAACTGAAACCGTCTTTTTAAATTAATTCGACGTTACTGTATTGCTTTGTCAATTTACACTAGACAGCATCGAAATTTTCCCGAAATCTGGCGTAAAATGCAGCGGAGAATTTTATGACCGACCATCCCAACATTTTATTCATTCAGGTGGATCAGCTGACCGCGCAGACGTTGAAATCCTATGGGGATGGGATTTGCCATGCGCCGACACTTGATGCATTGGCCAAAAATGGGGTGGTGTTTGAAACGGCCTATTGCAACTTCCCTCTGTGTGCTCCGTCCCGATTTTCGATGGCAACGGGGCAGTTGTGTTCAACGGTTGGTGCATATGACAATGCGGCCGAGTTTTCCGCAGAAATCCCAACCTATGCCCATTATCTACGCGCAGGCGGGTATCAAACCGCCCTTTCGGGCAAGATGCACTTTATCGGACCCGATCAGTTTCATGGGTTTGAAAAACGTCTGACAGCCGACCTTTATCCCGCTGATTTTGCATGGGTCCCAAATTGGGAGCATGAGGGAAAGCGTGATACAAACGACCCCCGCGCCGTGCGCATTGCGGGTGTGTGTCATCGCTCTGTTCAGATTGATTATGATGAAGAGGTCACGCATCAGGCGATCCAGCATATTTATGACATGGCGCGTTCGGATGATCCGCGGCCCTTTTTCCTGCAGGTGTCCTATACCCATCCGCATGAACCCTATTTGTGCCAAAAGGAATACTGGGATTTATATGAGGATGTTGAAATCCCCCTGCCCTCGGTTGGGCCATTGTCCGAGGATGCGCATGATACCCATTCCCTGCGCCTGCTTAAGGATTTTGGCATGCTGGGCGTGGAGTTTAGCGATGATGAAATTCGCACGGCCATTCGCGCCTATTACGGATCGATCAGTTATATTGATCATTTGGTATCGCGCGTTTTGGACGCACTAAAAAATACAGGTGCGGATCAAAACACAGTGATCATTTTTACATCCGATCATGGGGAAATGTTGGGCGAACGCGGCATGTGGTTTAAAAAGCATTTCTTTGAAAAATCAATGCACATTCCATTGATCGTGAATGCACCGTGGATTGCGCCCATGCGGGTGCGTGAATTGGTGTCCTTGGTTGACCTGCTGCCGACGTTCAACGCGATTGCGGGGATTGACGAAGCGATTGAGCCATTGGAGGGCGTTGATCTGCTATCGCTGATCGGACAGGAGCAAGGCGCGCGCCGACGTAAGGTTTATGCCGAATATTTGGCTGAAACCACGCCGGTTCCGATCTTTATGATCCGAGAGGGAGACTACAAATACATCACCTCATCCGTGGATGGTGAATTGCTGTTTAACGTAGCCGACGATCCAAATGAACGGGCGAACCTAGCAGATGATCCAACACAGGCAACACGGATGCAAATGTTTCGCGATGAATGTGCACGAAAGTGGGACGAAACCGCCCTAACCCGCGCCATCAAACAAAGCCAGAAACGTCGCATTCTGGTGCGTGCCGCCATGGGTGAAGGCGAAAAACAACGTTGGAACCACAATGAAACGGGAAAGGACCAAGTGATTTGGTACCGTGGAGAACAAGGGTACAACGAATGGGCGTTTAAACACATTTAAACGCCTCCTCAGGCTGCAAAATTCGCCTTTCCCCGCCCCCCATGTTTTGAGGTATAAACCGCCTCATCCACGCGGTGTAACACATCTGCCGCGTCCCAAGGAGTGCCGCCGACATGGACCAAAACACCAAGGCTTGCCGAAATTTGACAGGGCGTTCCATCATACTCTTGGGGTTCTTCGATCCCGCGAATAAGCGCTGTAGAGAGCGCCATCAAACGCGCATGATCCGTCAGATGTTTAATCACCAATAGGAATTCATCCCCACCCATGCGAATAAGAAAATCGTCATGGCGTGTTTCGCGTCGAAGGACATTGGCGACATGTTGCAAAATCATATCCCCCGCAGCATGCCCCAAGGTGTCATTCACCGATTTGAAATAATCCAAATCAATCTGGATCAAAGAAAAGCTTTCATCAGTTTGGGCCAAATGATCCAATATCCGTTCCAAGGATCGCCGATTGCGCAGACCCGTCAATGTGTCTGAATGCGCTTGTTCCTCTGCCAACATTTTTGCCCCCTGCAAACGTTTGGTGAGAGAGCGCGACGCACTCATCGCGGCCTGATTGGCCTCGATCAGATAAAGCATTTCGGGGGCGAGATCGGTTGGGGCAAAATCCTGCAACGTCAGGCGATAGCGTTTGATCGCGCTTTGCAGGGCAATGCCAAAGGATAGGCTTAGCACGCCGCCATCCCAATGCCGCGCAACCACACCGCGCAGGCGCAGATCATCTTGTCCTTGGATTTCAACGCTTAACGCGCGACCCGCGTGGGCAAATAGCGTGGGTAAATCAGAAATGCCAAGGGGCCGCAAAATGGTAAGCAAATTAAACAAAGGTTGATCTGCAGCAGTCGAAATCACCGAACGCAAACCAGGGCCGACATGTGTAATTACGCCGTCATTATCAAAACACAAATGTTGTGGGCAAAGTATATCAAAGGGTGTTGCTGTCATGAGGATGCCGCCAAATCGAAACTGGTTCCAGCACTGTGATGATGGTCGATCAAAATCACCTCAATACACTCCGTTTGGTCGGTATCGGCCAAACGATCCATGAAAACCAACGCGCCATAATCATCCGCCAAGGCACGCAGCAGCCCCACCAAAACATCGCTGAACCCGTGCCATTTGGGGGCCACGCGCACATGTATTTTTTCCGCAGAAAGCGGAAGAACGCGGATCATCGGCATTTCCAAAATATCCAATGCCAAGGCCACGCGATCATTCAAATCATCAAGGGACAGCAAAAAGTCCTCAAAAGTTGCCCCACCGAACCGTAACAGGCGACGGATGGACGCTTGGCTATCTTCTGCGACCAGATAGCCACCAATATCCTCAAGCACATCTTGATGCATTTTGGATTGTCGTTTCGCCAAACGATCAATCAGATCATAGGTGATGCCATCCTCATAGGTTAGCATCGCCTCAAACTCATACCCAGGTAGCGACAGATCAATCAGCAAATCTGCCCAAAGTTTGTCCCCATACCGCTGACAAACAAACGCCTCTATCGCTTTATTCACAACACCTAACATTGGCACCTCCTGTCGCGCAGGATTGCCAAGATTCTTTAGGAAATGATGAACAGCCTAAAAATCAGTTGGCGCGCCACCTTCGGCTTTGCGGCGATCGACAAAGTCTTTTAGCTCTTCTTTGATCGCCTCATCCATATGCGGTGCTTCAAACTCTGCCAAAATCTGTTTGTAGATTTTGTGTGCACGCTCTGGTGTCCAAACGCCACCTGCCGCTTCCCAAGCTTCAAAGTTGCGCCAATCAGAAACGAAAGGCTGATAGAATGCATTGGTATAGCGTTCTTGAGTATGCTGAATACCAAAAAAGTGGCCGTTTGGCCCCACCTCTTCAATCGCGTCCAGCGCGATATCATCAGGTGTTGTGGCGTAGGTGGCTGGTTCCATATAACGCTGGATGTGCTGCAACACCTCGCAATCCATGATGAATTTTTCAGGAGATGCAATCAAACCACCCTCAAGCCAACCCGCGGCATGATAGACCATGTTTGTGCCCGATTGCACGGCGGCCCATAGGGAATTGGATGTTTCCCACATCGCCTGCCCATCGGGTACATTGGCCGCACAGACACCCGACGAACGCATCGGCAATCCGTAAAACCGCGCCAACTGCCCTGTCATTTGCGTGGCCCGCATGTATTCGGGTGTGCCAAAGGCGGGTGCACCAGATTTCATGTCCACGTTTGATGTGAATGTACCGATCACACAGGCCGCACCGGGACGTATCCATTGCGCCAAAGCCACGGCCACCAACCCTTCGGCTAGGGATTGTGCAACTGCGCCCGCCATCGTCACAGGCGCCATCGCGCCCGCCAAGGTAAAGGGAGTTACAACCAACCCTTGATTGCGCCGTGCCAGTCGCATCCACCCATCCAACATCGGAATGTCGTGTTTCAGCGGGGATGTTGAATTGATGTTGGTGTACATCCGTGGCTGCGCTTCGAACTCTTCATGGGTCAGACCGCCTGCGATACGCACCATCTCCATCACATCTTCGACGCGCTCCTTACCCAGTGAATAGGCATGTGCAACCTTATCCGTCAGGGTCAATTTATCATAAAGCACATCCAAATGTCGCACGCTGGCATGCACATCGACGGGTTCAACAGGATAGCCACCAACCATATGAATACAGTTGAAATATTGGCTAAGCTTGATCAAGTTTTGACACTGTTCGCGTGTGCCAGACACCTTTTTCCCCAATTCGATATCATAGTAGTTGGGGGGCGATGACACGTTGACAAACGTCAATGTATTTCCGCCAATGGTGACCGTACGATCAGGATTGCGTGGCACCATGTCAAACTGACTGGGCGCCTTGGCGACCATTTCCATGATAAAGTCGCGCCCAAAGCGGACATTTTCGCCATTCACAATACAACCCGCATCCGCAAAAATTTGACGGGCTTCGTCATTCAGGATTTCAATGCCAATGTTTTCAAGAATGTGCATCGCGCCATTGTGGATGGCCTGAACACCCTCTTCGTTTAGGGGTTCTGTCGGGCGGTCCACATTTTCGATCATCCGCCATGGCATTTGATCGATCGCTGTTGTCCCGCGACGTTGTGCATTTCCTGAACGACCACCACCGCGACGGCGGCGTGCTTGGGGTTCTGACATCGGTCTCTCCACATTCTTTTTCACAAAGATCGCGGTCACAGGACACTTCTTCCTGTCGATTTACGACGTGATCCGTCGGTTTTGCCTAGTCATTTTGAATATTCTGAAAATGCCCAAGGATATGACCGATGTGGGGCAGGACAACATCAGCGTAGGGCGCAAGATCATCGTAATCCGCCATTCCCGTCAACACACCAATGCGATACATCCCCGCCCGTTTCGCGGATACCAAATCATGCGTACTGTCCCCCACCATCGCGACCTGAGCAGGCGCAAGGCCAACGCGTGTTGCAAAAGCAAGAAGGGGATCAGGGGCGGGTTTCGCGCCATATCCGCTGTCAAATCCCGCAATAAAATCCAAGTGTTTTGTGGCACGCGCTTGACGCAGGTGGGACATCGCGCCCGCCTCGGTATCATTTGTGATTACGCCCGTTTTGAAACCACGCGCACGCAAATCCGCGAAATAATCAGCCAGTGGCACAACCTCTGCCTGCGGGGCATCAAGAGTCGCGTTCATCAGAATATCTTCCAACTCTTCAACGCTGTGTTCCGTCACAACGCTTGCAAAAATTTCGGCCGCTTCGCGATTTGTTCCTGCAATGATCGGACTGCTGGGCAGGAAACTTTGCCGCGCCATATCAAAATGCGCCGCCGCGGCCAGCGCGGACTCACGTTCAGGATCACCATTAGAAAAGCGACGGATCAAACCAGCGGACCAAGCATTCCAAGTTGTTTTGAAATCAAAGAGCGTTCCATCTTTGTCAAACACCAATCCGCGTATCATCACTGTTCCAATCTACATATGGTTTTACCCAGTCCACAAACCTGATAAACGCATTTAAGTCCAGTGCATTTGTTGACCGCCCGGCAGCGCCGCGCGCGCCGTCATCATTAAATTGGGATCAAGCCCTGTTTCTTCACAACAGCGCAAAACCCATGCATCATCCATCAGAAAAAAATCCAAAACGGCCCCCAAAAATTCAGGTGATCCCGCACTTTCGCGCAGCGCGTCCCCATCCGTTCCTGTGGAATTCATAAAGACAGGCAGTAAATCTTCGTCCCCAACCAGCCAAGTCAGAACATTTAATGCAAAAGTTTCAGCAGCATGGGGTGTCATGATCGGATTTTCGCGCCTTGTGAAAGGATTTGTTAACTCAATTCGTTAAAATTTGTCACAAGTTTCAAACGATAGCGATAGGATTTTCCATGTCGGGCAAAATTTTGATCATTGATCCAAATGCCCATCGGCGCAGCGCGTTATGCCAGGCCATCCAAAACAGTTTGTATTCCTGCATATCTGCCAAGGATATTGAAACCGCGGATTACAGCGGGGTTGAGGGCGTTTTGTTGTCGACGCACGCACCTGACACGCTTAACTCGATCCGAGCGCAGCTGCATGATGCGAACTGCCCTATCTTGATTTTGTGTCCACCAAATGCGGTCCATGATCGGGCCGATTATTTTCGGACAGGTGCGGCGGATGTTGTCGAGGCAAACTGCGATCTACGCGAAATCCTATCGCGGTTGCGCTCTGCAATGCGCCGCGCAACAGCAGCACGCGAAGTTGCGCTGCGTTCGGGTACGACCCGCGCATTAGGTTTTGCAGAGGCTGGTGGCACATTTGCCGCAAAACAAATGATACACGTTCTGCAAATGACGGGCAGGACACCGCACGCCGTAACGCTGTCAAATTTTGCGATTCAAAGCGTGGTGTTTGACGATCTTGGTGCCCTTGGGGAACGGCAGGCACTTAAATGCCTGATCATTGATGTCGATCGCGATACCCCACGTCGTGTGATCCCCCTGTTACTTGATCTGCGCGCCCACCCCGCGACACGCTATGCCAGCCTTATTTTACGCGCCGATCCCGATATTTTAGAACATATTCGTGATGCACTAGATTGCGGCGCGGATGATATTGTAGGAACGGACATGTCAAATCCTGAATTGACACATCGCATCCAAATCCATCAGGACCATCTACGCACCAATGCGATTTTGCGCGAAAGCTCGATCATTGGATTTAATGCGGCGGTCACCGATCCGCTGACAGGACTTTACAATCGCCGTTACGCACAATCGCATATCAATTTGTTGTTAGAGGACGCACGTTCCAATGGGGGCAGCGTAACCGCAATAATGGTGGATATCGATCACTTCAAATCCATAAATGACGCGCATGGACATTTTGTTGGGGATCAGCTGATCTATTCGGTGGCGCATACATTAAAATCCGCCATCCGCGCCTCGGATCTGGTTGCGCGCTTTGGGGGCGAAGAGTTTGTGGTGATCCTACCGAATATTTCGCCCAAAGACGCCAATACATTGGCACAGCGGTTGCGGCGCAAGGTCAGCGAAATCACCACCGATGCAACCCCAATCGCCATTACAATCAGTATCGGGATCAGCCGTTTTTATACAGCCGAATTGTTTGAAAGTGGGTTGGAAAATTATGACCAGCTGTTGAAAGAGGCGGATCAGGCCCTCTATCATGCGAAACGTGCAGGGCGAAATTGTGTTGCCTATGATAGTCATTAGGACCCAAACCACCGCGACTTTAGCGCAAACAGTGGCAGAACTTCGCATATTCTTTGCTTGCCCCTTCGGAAAATAATCGCTTTAACCCAGTCAACTTTTAAGATCTGAAGGAGAGTGGCATGGGTTATCACGCACTTTATAAAAGCTGGAAAGACGATCCAGAAGCATTTTGGTTAGAAGCGGCACGCGCAATAGATTGGGATGAATTTCCATCTACGGCGCTTAACGCAGAAAACGCCCCTCTTTATGAATGGTTTACTGATGGTGTTGTGAACACATGTTACAACGCGCTGGACCGCCATGTTGAGAATGGTCGCGGGGATCAGGTGGCCGTCATCTATGACAGCCCGATCACAGGACGCCAAAGCAAAACCACCTATAGCGAAATGTTGGACAAGGTCGCGCGCCTTGCCGGTGCGATGCAATCAAAGGGTATCACTAAAGGTGACCGCGTCATCATCTACATGCCCATGATCACAGAAGCCTTGGTTGCGATGTTGGCCTGTGCACGTATTGGCGCAATCCATTCCGTTGTGTTCGGCGGTTTTGCCGCAAACGAATTGGCCGTGCGCATCGACGATGCAACGCCAAAGGCGATCCTTGCCGCGTCATGCGGTTTGGAACCGGGGCGCACCGTGGCCTATAAACCCCTGATCGATGGTGCGATTGAAATTGCAGAACATAAACCCGACATCGTGTTCATGTTCCAACGCGAAGAATGCGTGGCCGACATGATCGAGGGGCGCGATTATGATTGGAACGCGGTACAGGAAGGCGTTGAACCCGCGCCATGCGTTCCTGTGCGTGGCGATCACCCTGCCTATATCCTCTATACATCGGGCACGACTGGCGCTCCCAAGGGCGTTGTGCGTCCAACGGGCGGACATTTGGTTTCTCTAAACTGGACCATGAAAAACGTCTATAATGTCGACCCAGGCGATGTGTTTTGGGCCGCCTCGGATGTGGGTTGGGTCGTCGGCCATTCCTATATCTGTTATGCGCCACTCATTCATGGCAACACCACAATCGTATTCGAGGGGAAACCCGTTGGGACGCCTGATGCAGGCACGTTCTGGCGCGTGATTAGCGAACACAACGTGCGTTCCTTCTTTACGGCACCCACTGCGTTCCGCGCGATCAAACGGGACGACCCCAAGGGCGAATTTGCCAAAAAATATGATCTAAGCGGATTGCGCGCGCTGTATT
>JAKMGV010000344.1 GCA_022424725.1 Paracoccaceae bacterium | reverse complement strand
TGATCCCCATAGCGAAACGCATTGTTCAGCAGGTTTTCCAATGCGCGTTTCACCATGTTTTCGCGCATCATCACTACAGTTTCATCGGCCTCAATATGCAACTGCACCACCTGCCCCATGCGCGCATAATCCTGCACCAACCCATCCAGTAATTTGATCGCATTCACGGGTTCATTTCGGCTGCGATCTTCACCAAGGGTTTTGGCGTAAACTAAAAACTCATCCAACAGGATGCGCATATCCTCAACATCTTGTTCCAATGGTTCGCGGTCGCGATCCCCCAACATCGACAAGCCCAGTTTCAGACGCGTCAGTGGCGTGCGTAAATCATGACTAACCCCCGACAGGATCAGCGTACGTTGTTCAATGTGGCGTTCAATGCGGGAACGCATGTTCAAAAACGCATCCCCCGCTGCGCGCACCTCAATCGCGCCGCTGGGCGAATAGTCCACATTCTGTCCACGGCCAAAGGCCTCGGCCGCGGCCGCCAAACGTGTAATGGGGCGCAATTGATTGCGCAGATAAAAGAAAGCGATGATTGTGAAAATGCCCCCGAAAAATACCATATTCACAATCAACTGATGCGGGTTTGATGCCGACACGCGGCGACGTGCGAAGGTTAATTCCAGCTCCTCGTACCCCGGGATTGCCATGCGCAAAATCACGATACGATTATCTGGCAAATCCACACCACGCAGCGATGCAACACGCGATAATTCACGGATCACAACAATCCCCGTTAAATCATAAAACCGTCGTGTTGGTTGGAATGCCCCATCGGGGTTCACACTGAGCGAAATATCCAAGGCATCTGCAAAGGCCCGCGCCCCCTCAATATCACCAGTGCGGATCAGCGTTTCAAAATACGCCAATTCTTGGGTCAGGCCACGGGTAAGTTGTTCTGTTACCCCCTCAAAATGACGCTGAATGAATACGAAGGACACCAGTAACTGAAGCAAAACGACAGGCAAAATCAATATCAGCGCAGCGCGCCAATACAGCCGTTTGGGCATATACTGTTTGATCCAACTAAACATCACAGATAGACATACTCAAACAGCGGGTAAAAGGAAATCGAAATGAGCAGCTATCCACCGCCCCGTGGCACATTTGATCAGGTGACCCCGTCCATTCGGCGGATCGTTGCCCCCAATCCTTCACCCATGACCTATCACGGCACAAACACCTATCTATTGGGCGAAAAACAGGTGGCGGTGATTGATCCAGGTCCAAATGACGATGCGCATCTCTCCACGATTCTGGCCGCTGTGCCAGAGGGGGGGACGATCACGCATATCTTTGTAACACACGCTCATTATGATCATTCCGAATTGGCCATGCGTCTTTCAAAAAATGTCGCGGCGCCCATCTATGCCTTTGGCGATCATGAGGCGGGAAAAAGTACTCTGATGAAATCCTTGTCTGAACAGGGCGGTTTGGGCGGGGGCGAAGGCATTGATCGCGCATTTGAACCCGATCACACCCTGTCACATTTGGAGAGCGTCACCTGTGATGAATGGTGCATGACCGCGCATCACACCCCCGGACACATGGCAAATCACATGTGTTTTCAGGTGGATAAAATCCTATTCACGGCCGATCATGTGATGGATTGGGCCACATCCATGGTGTCGCCCCCCGATGGGGATGTGGGGGATTTCATGCGATCTTGTGAACATTTGCTGAACTATGATTGGGACCTGTTTTTGCCGGGCCACGGGGACATCGTGCGCGCGCCCAACGAACGGATACGATGGCTGTTATCCCACCGCCGTGAACGCGAAGTTCAAATACTTACACAGTTACAAGCAGGCCCTGCCACGCCCCATGAACTGGCCAAGGCGATCTATACGGATATTGACGCGAAACTGATCCCAGTGGCGGCGCGCAACGTCTTTGCCCACCTGTTGGAGTTGCATAATAAAGGGTTGATTTCTGTCGAAAAACCAATTGCTTTTGATGGCATCTTTTCCCCATTAATATGAACAAAATTTTTTTCACGAAAATCGAAAATACCCTCTGGACGTCCTGAATCGCACTTGTTATACGCACCT
>JAKMGV010000343.1 GCA_022424725.1 Paracoccaceae bacterium | reverse complement strand
TGCGGCTTCAAGCGCATATTGCATGCCAATCCCAAAGGAGACGATTGTCACATCACTGCCTTCGCGCCAAATGCGCGCCTTGCCAAAGGGAATGGTGTAATCATCCATGGCAGGAACATCGAAGCTGCGTCCATAGAGGATTTCATTTTCAAGGAAGATCACAGGGTTGTTGTCGCGGATAGCGGTTTTCATCAACCCTTTTGCATCGGCTGCAGAATAGGGCATGACAACCTTTAGGCCTGGGACCTGTGCATACCATGCGGCATAATCCTGAGAGTGTTGCGCACCCACGCGGGCGGCAGCGCCGTTTGGACCGCGAAACACCATGGGGGCGCCCATTTGTCCACCCGACATATAGAGCGTTTTGGCCGCAGAGTTGATGATGTGGTCAATCGCCTGCATCGCAAAGTTAAAGGTCATAAATTCCACGATCGGACGCAATCCTGCAAAGGCAGAGCCTGTTGCGATCCCTGCAAACCCGTGTTCGGTGATGGGGGTATCAATCACGCGGCGTGAACCGAATTCATCGAGCAATCCTTGGGACACTTTGTAAGCCCCTTGGTATTCTGCGACCTCTTCGCCCATCAGATAAACTGCGTCATCACGGCGCATTTCCTCGGCCATGGCGTCCCGAAGCGCTTCGCGGACGGTTTGTTGTTTCATCGGCGTATCCGCCGGCCAATCTGGGGAGGCGTTTGAAACAACGTGTGCTGGCGCTGCGGCGGGGGTGTCGGGCTCTGCGGGGGCCGCAGCAGGTGCGGCCGCCTTATTGCCCGCGTCATCTGCAGGGGCAGATGACAACGCTGCATCAACGGCAGAGGCATCTTCGCCATCCTCTAGCAGGACTGCGATTGGGCTGTTCACCTTAACGCCTTCGGTGCCCTCGGCGATCAGTAATTTGCCAATTGTGCCTTCATCCACGGCCTCAAATTCCATGGTGGCCTTATCGGTTTCAATTTCGGCGATAATATCGCCAGAGGAAACTGTATCACCCTCTTTCACAAGCCATTTTGCAAGTGTGCCTTCTTCCATCGTTGGGGACAGGGCGGGCATAAGAATTTCGGTTGCCATCTTTATCGTCTCCTTATGCGTAGATATCTGTCCAAAGCTCGTCCAAGGCGGGCTCTGGGCTTGTTTTGGCAAATTCTGCGGATGCGTTGACGATTTCTTTGATCTCTTTGTCGATCGCTTTCAAATCATCCTCGGAGGCATGTCCGCCCTCGATCAGCATGATACGCACATTTTCAATGGGATCGCGTTCGTCACGCATTTTCTGTACCTCTTCGCGGGTGCGATATTTCGCAGGATCCGACATAGAGTGACCGCGATAGCGATAGGTTTTGATTTCCAGAATGTAGGGTCCTTTGCCAGACCGACAATGCGCCACGGCCTTGGCACCTGCGGCCTTAACGGCCAGAACATCCATGCCATCTACCGCCTCACCCGGGATGCCAAAGGGTTTGCCGCGTGTGTGAATATCCTCGGTCGAGGTGGAGCGCGCCTGTGCCGTGCCCATGGCGTATTGGTTGTTTTCAATCACAAACACAACGGGGAGGGACCAAAGTGCCGCCATGTTAAATGTTTCGTAGATCTGTCCTTGGTTCGCCGCACCATCCCCGAAATAGGTAAATGTCACGCGCCCATTGTCCAAGTATTTGTCGGCAAAGGCCAATCCCGCACCCAGCGGCACTTGTGCCCCAACGATGCCGTGGCCGCCGTAGAAATGCTTTTCCTTGCTAAACATGTGCATCGAGCCGCCTTTTCCTTTGGAATAGCCGCCCTCGCGTCCTGTTAATTCGGCCATAACGCCATTTGCATCCATGCCACAGGCCAGCATGTGACCATGATCGCGGTAGGATGTGATGCGCTTATCACCCTCTTCTGCAACGGATTCTAGACCAACAACAACAGCCTCTTGTCCTATATATAGGTGACAAAATCCACCGATCAGACCCATTCCGTATAATTGCCCTGCCTTTTCTTCAAAGCGTCGGATGAGAAGCATATCGCGGTAATAGGTTTTCAGCTCTTCCGCCGATACATTCGGCTTGGCTGC
>JAKMGV010000342.1 GCA_022424725.1 Paracoccaceae bacterium | reverse complement strand
CGGAAAATTCGGTGTTTTTCCCCGATGGATGCTTTACCCCATTCTAGTTGCAGAGTATCAATTCGGCATGAGTGATACCAACGCCCCCACCGACACTGGACTGATCCTTGCTGAACCCTTGCGCCGCGCAATCGGCGAGCGGTATCTGACCTATGCCCTGTCCACAATTATGCACCGCGCCTTACCGGATGCACGTGATGGATTGAAGCCTGTGCACCGGCGCATTCTTTATGCGATGCGCGAATTGCGCTTGGCCTCAGCAGGCGGGTTTCGGAAATCCGCAAAAATCAGTGGCGATGTCATGGGCAACTATCACCCGCATGGGGACGCCGCGATCTATGACGCGATGGCGCGCTTAGCTCAGGATTTCAACGTACGATACCCATTGGTTGACGGCCAAGGAAACTTTGGCAACATCGATGGCGACAACCCCGCAGCCAGCCGATACACCGAGGCACGCATGACCGCCTTGGCCGAGGCATTGTTGGACGGCCTAAACGAAAATGCCGTCGATTTTCGTGACAACTATGATGGCACGCTGCAGGAACCCGTTGTCCTGCCCGCCAGTTTTCCAAACCTATTGGCCAATGGTGCCAGCGGCATTGCAGTGGGCATGGCGACAAATATTCCGCCCCATAATATCGCAGAACTGTGCGATGCGTGTCTGCACCTGATCAAAACACCCGATGCCCGCGACGACACGTTGTTGAATTATGTTCCTGGCCCTGATTTCCCAACGGGTGGCATAATTGTCGAAAGCCCCGAAAATATTCGCAACGCTTATGCCACTGGGCGCGGATCCTTCAGGTTACGCGCGAAATGGGAGGTCGAGGATTTAGGCCGCGGACAATGGCAAATCGTTGTCACGGAAATCCCGTATCAGGTCCAAAAATCAAAGCTGATCGAAAAGATTGCGGAACTGATCAATTCCAAAAAAATCCCAATCCTTGCCGATGTCCGTGACGAAAGTGCCGATGACATTCGCATGATATTGGAGCCAAAATCGAAAAACGTAGACCCAGATGTTTTGATGAACACGATGTTCAAAAACTCTGATCTTGAGGTGCGTTTTTCACTGAACATGAACGTATTGATCGACGGTGTCACACCCAAGGTATGCAGCCTGAAAGAAGTTCTGCGCGCGTTTCTTGATCATCGTCGTAACGTTTTGGTGCGCCGTACCACATTCCGCGTTGAAAAAATTGATCACCGCCTTGAGGTGTTAGAAGGTTTGATCATCGCTTTCCTCAATTTGGATCGCGTCATCGATATTATCCGCTATGACGATGACCCGAAACTGGCGCTGATGGCCGAAAATTGGCAAGTCGATCATGTACGTGCCACATCAGAGGCCGACTATATGGGGCCAGACACAGGGCGCGAAGGAGAGCTGACCGAGGTCCAAGCCGAAGCCATTTTGAACATGCGGCTGCGCTCTTTGCGGCGTTTGGAAGAAATGGAATTGGTGCGCGAACGCGATGCATTAATGGAAGAACGTGCAGATCTCAGCGATCTATTGGCAAGCGACAGTTTGCAATGGGCACGTGTTGCAGAGCAGCTGAAAGACACCAAAAAGCAATTCGGCAAAGATTACGCTGGTGGCGCACGTCGCAGCCAATTTGCCGAAGCAGCAGAAGCGGAAGATGTCCCGATCGAGGCGATGATCGAACGCGAACCCATTACTGTTGTGTGTTCTAAAATGGGATGGATCCGCGCCATGACGGGTCACATTGATCTGAACCGTGAATTAAAATACAAAGACGGGGATGGCCCTGCGTTTATCTTTCACGCGGAAACCACCGACCGCCTCTTGGTCTTGGGCAGCAACGGGCGGTTTTACACCGTTTCTTGCGCAAATCTGCCCGGTGGACGGGGCATGGGTGAACCTCTGCGCTTGATGGTTGACCTCCCGAACGAAGCCGCAATTGTGACCATGTTCACTTATACTACAGGAACAAAATTGTTGGTCGCGTCAAGCGCGGGTGATGGGTTTATCGTCCCTCAGGATGACGTGATCGCCCAAACGCGAACAGGCAAGCAGGTACTAAATGTGAAAGG
>JAKMGV010000341.1 GCA_022424725.1 Paracoccaceae bacterium | reverse complement strand
GGTGAAAGACCAAAGCCAAGTTGATTGTCCTGCGCTCCGATTAAACGTTCATGCCAAACATCGCCAACACGCACATATTGTTGGATGGGTAGCGCATCCAAAAATTCATTCGCAACCACAAAGATTGGTTTTTCGGCCAATTCATCTAGCGATGAAATCCAGTTAACCTGATAGTCTGATAGCGTGTGTTGTTGACGCTTTTGCATTGTTTCAGATGCTTCCAACAAAGTGATGTCTGCCGCGCGGTGAAGTCCAGGCACACTGCGTGTTGCGCGTAAAATATCCGACATCAGCGTTCCGCTCCCAGGGCCTAATTCAAGCAGATGAAAATCTGCAGGCGCACCCTGATCCATCCATGCCTGCGCAAGGCATAGGCCCAATAGTTCCCCAAACATCTGCGAAATTTCGGGGGCTGTGATAAAATCGCCCTGTACGCCAAAAGCAGGGTTTTTGACGTAGTATCCATGTTCGGGATGCAACAGACAGATTTGCATAAAATCCGAAACACGCATCGGACCATCAAGCGCAATACGTTCGCGTATGATGCGGTCCAGCGGCGTCATGCAGATACGGGTTTGCTGCGGATGATCAGGACTAGGCCAATCAATATCATCGGAATTGACAACAATTGTCCCATGGTCAATCCCCATTCGCCAAATTGGATGACATAGCCGATTGGATTCATGGCAGAGGTAAATTGCGCATCGGGTTGACGGACCAATTCAACAATTGATCGCGCGATTCCGTAGCCTACGAAAAATATTCCACAAACAAACCCTGGCCGTTTCAATGCGCCTTTGTGAAACGCCAAATAGATCAGCACCGCACCCAGTAATAAACCCTCAAGCAGTGCTTCATACAACTGCGATGGATGGCGCGCGCAAAGACCCACGATTTGACCACAGGATTGTGCTGCCTCGCCCGGGAAAATGACGCCCCAAGGCAGATCAGTTGGGCGTCCCCAAAGCTCTGCATTGATAAAGTTGGCAATGCGTCCCAATAACAAACCCACAGGCGTTGCCAACGCCAACAGATCGGCCCCTGATAAAAGGGGCGTATAGGTTTTTCGGTAATACAAATATGCGCCAAGGATCACACCCAATAATCCACCATGAATGGCCATGCCGCCCTTCCAAAGCATCAGGATTTCGATTGGGTTGGCGATATAATGCGCCGTGTCATAGAATACCACATATCCAAGCCGACCGCCAAAAATGACCCCCAAGATGCAATATGTCAGCAAGTCTTCAAGCTGCAAGGGATCAAGTGGCGCTTGATTGCGTGGCCAGATCAACGGACGTGACACTGCGAAATAGGCGATACGCCACGCAAGGATAAGACCCAAGATATAGGCCATGGCATACCAGCGCAGCGCGAGATCGATTCCAAAGACGTTTATTGAAAAAATCTCGGGCGAAATATTTGGAAATTCTATCACGTTTGTACCTCTCCAAATATGACTGCATCCAATAAGAATGACTTGTCAACCTTGCGATGCGCCTCAATTCGTACCATATGTAACATGAAACAAACGTGGAGAGTGCGATGACCCCCCGAAATAAAATGTTCGATGACTTGTCTCAATTGATGACAAACGCAATGGGTGTTGCGCAGGGCGCACGGGACGAAGCCGAAAATGCCATGAAATCGTGGATGGACCGTTGGTTGGCGGATCGTGATTTCGTAACGCGCGAAGAATTTGATGCGGTGCGCATGATGGCGCAAAAAGCGCGTGAAGAAAACGCAGAGCTGAAAGCGCGCCTTGATGCGTTAGAGAACAAATAAACGTCAATATACGTATTCCCTTGGCCTCATTGCTGCCCGCGAACTGAGCAAGGGTCAATACACTTGGTCACACGTGATCAATTAAAATCGGGGCGCTTTGGTTAAATAAAATCGCGCGGAACCCCAAAACACCATCACTGAATGCAGGGCGAAACCAAAATCGCACATTTTCTGTGGATAACTGATTTATCCACAGCATTTTGTGTGTGTTACAAATATTTTGCTTTACATATCAATCAAAGCACAGCACCATATCTAGTAAGGGGCCGGGTCATCCC
>JAKMGV010000027.1 GCA_022424725.1 Paracoccaceae bacterium | reverse complement strand
AGAGGAAATTGAACGCTATAAACGCGTATTTGATGTTGGCCAACAACTGGCCATCGACGTAACTGTTTAGGCCCCACTTCACCCCAGTATGTCATTGATATTCTGCGTCAGAATCGCAGCGAAAGGCAAATTTTATGTATCCATTTCTGAGACTTATCAAAGAGGTGTTCAAATTTCGAAAGGCACCGCAATTGGGGTTTGGCGATGTTCACGTATCCTATCATATGTGCATGCCGTGGGATTTGGATCCATGGATCGAATTGAACAACGGTCGCACACTGACCCTATATGATTTGGGGCGCATCCCGCTTGCCGCACGCTCTGGTCTATTGAATGTGTTGAAAGAACGCAGATGGGGAATGACCATGGCCGGTGCCTGCGTCCGATACCGCCGCCGCATCCGTATGTTTGAACGCATCGAAATGCGATCCCGCGCCCTCTGCTGGGATGATCGATTTATCTATATCGAACAATCCATGTGGAAAACCAACGGCGACTGCGCAGGTCACATAGTTTATCGCGGTGCATTTGTTGGTCACGATGGTATTGTTTCACCAGATCGCATTTGGTCAGCATTAGGTGAAACAGCGGATCGACCCGAAATTCCTGAATGGGTCGCAACCTGGATTGCGGCTGAAGATATGCGCCCTTGGCCGCCTATGCAGGACTGATAACTTTGGGTCAAATTGCATTTCAGGGCCACTTAATTCTTGACCCTCAATAAATACTTGCGTTTTGTGAGTAAAATATGGGGGATCACATGTCACAGAGAAAAACGATCTGGGGTTGGTATTGGTTTGATTGGGCATGTCAGCCGTTTTTCACATTGCTTCTGACGTTCATTTTCGCCCCGTTTTTTGCACAGGTTGCGACAGAATATTACGCATCTGGCGGACTATCTGAACAATCTGCGGATGCCCGCGCGCAAACGTTATGGTCAACGGGTATTACGATTGCGGGCCTGATTATTGCCTTTTCTGCCCCAATCCTGGGCGCAATCGCGGACTCTGCTGGCCGACGGATGCCATGGATTTCCTGTTTCACCGTTGCAGCAATTTTTGGGGCCGCCGCAACATGGTTTATAGATCCCGCAGGTTCCAACCTAGTGACAATGTTGGTGGCATTTGTGATCTGCTACATTGGTGCTGAACTGGCATTTATCTTTGCCAGCGCTCAGTTACCAGACCTAGGGGATGACGACAGTGTAGGTGGGATTTCGGGATCGGGATTGGCATTTGGCTATGTCGGTGGCGTGTTGTCTTTGGTCATTGTGCTGCTGCTATTTGTTGGTCAGGACAACGGCAAAACAATATTCCTAAATCTCGATCCGCTCTTTGGATTTGACCCTGCAGAGAAGGAAGGCACACGTTTTGCGGGCCCCTTTGCCGCGCTATGGTGTTTGGTTTTTTCAATTCCATATTTCCTGTGGGTGCGTGAAGGGCACCTTCCCAATCGTCGGCCCAACCTGGGCGGTGCAATGTCAACCCTGTGGCAGGCGATCAAAGGCGTCTTAAACCGACCCAGTCAGGGTAAATTCCTAATTTCATCAATGTTCTACCGTGACGCGTTGAACGGTCTTTATACATTTGGCGGGATTTACGCGGGACTTGTTCTGGATTGGAGCATTGTTCAAATTGGAACCTTTGGAATCGTTGCCGCAATTTCCGCAGGTTTGTTTAGTTGGATGGGTGGTAAGTTGGATAATCGTATCGGACCCAAACCCGTCATTTACATGACGATTTTCATTCTAATGGGTGTTTGTGTTGTCATTATCGGGATGAGCAAGACACATTTCTTTGGCGTCGAACTGGCCGCTGGATCAATACTGCCTGATAACCTGTTCATGCTGTGCGGATGTTTGATTGGGGGCATGGGTGGCATGTTGCAATCAGCGAGCCGCAGTTTGATGGTGCGCCACGCAATGCCCGGGAAAGAGACAATTGAATTCGGGCTTTATGGCCTATCGGGTCGGGCCACAGCATTCTTGGCGCCATTGTTAATCACAATCGCCACGACCATCACCGACAGTGCGCGATTGGGTGTGTCCCCCATTGTAATCCTGTTCGTTTTGGGCCTTGTGTTCTTGATCGGCGTGAACGCCAAGGGTGATGCAAGATAGGCAAAGTTTTGCACTTGGTTTAGAAATGTTTGGCCTTCAACCGCTTCCTTGTTAGGGTTTGTCCAAAGGAATGCGTTTATGATTTTCAGATTTCTAATCCTGTCCAGCCTGATCTGGCTATCTGCCTGTTCAAATTATGATCCTGAATTGGTGGCCCGTCTAAGTACGAAAGAAGCCAAACATTTGTTTGGCGCCGTAGAACGCGGATCAGAACAGCGACCCGCCCCCCACGGCAGTTATGCCAAAGGATGCGTTGCAGGGGCGGAACAACTGGCGGAAACTGGTCCAGCGTGGCAGGCGATGCGATTGTCGCGCAATCGCAACTGGGGACATCCAATCGCGATTGATTTCATCCATGACCTTTCTGCCAAGGCGGCACGGCAATCAGGATGGAACGGTTTGTACATTGGCGATATCTCACAACCGCGTGGTGGTCCGATGTTAACGGGTCATGCAAGCCATCAAATTGGGTTGGATATCGATATCTGGATGCGCCCGGCCAATAATATGTCACTAAGCACGAAACAACGCGAAGAGATATCATCCATTTCAATGCGCCGAGCGAATGGTGCCTATGTTAACGATAAGTGGACCAAACAACACCACAACATCATCAAAGCCGCCGCATCTGATCCACGCACAGCCCGCATCTTTGTTTTCCCAGGGGCCAAGGTTCAAATGTGCAAAGATGAAAAAGGCGATCGGGCATGGTTGAATAAGGTGCGTCCGTGGTGGGGACACCATTATCATTTTCATGTACGCCTATCCTGTCCAGCGGGTGCAACAAATTGTAAAAATCAGGCACCACCACCCCCAGGCGATGGGTGCAACGACGCAGAGCGTTGGGTCCGCGATATTTTGAACCCGCCGCCCCCAAATCCAAACGCACCAAAACGGAAACCAAAGCCGCCCCTGACATTGGCGCGACTTCCACAGCAATGTGTTAGTGTTTTGCAGTCGAACTAAGCGGGCTTGTCATTTTATCCAAGTGACTTTACACGTGTCTCGTTTCCGAATGGAAACCGAGTCTCCGAACACCTTCGATAAAAACGGATAATGCTATGACAAAACTTCTTCCTGGCGTGATCGCCATGGCCACGATTGTGGTCGCCTCAAATATCCTTGTTCAATTTTTGCTATTGGATGGTCTTCTTACATGGGGGGCGTTTACCTATCCATTTGCCTTTTTGGTCACCGACCTGATGAACCGCGTTTACGGGCCAGCTGCAGCGCGTCGTGTTGTATTTGTCGGCTTTGTAACGGGTATCATTTGTTCCTTGATAGGTAGCCAAATCATGTTTGACAGCGAATACGGCCCCTATCCTGCCGTCGCGTTTCGCGTTGCAATTGGATCAGGGATTGCATTCCTGACCGCGCAACTGGTGGACGTTGCCATCTTTGACCGTTTGCGTAGTGGTGCCTGGTGGCGTGCTCCATTGGCATCAACTGTGATTGGATCTGCGCTGGACACCGCGATATTTTTTACAATCGCATTTTCAGCATCCGTTTCAGTTTTCAGCGAAGCGCAAAATGCAGAAATCAGCTGGGCATGGGATAACGCGCCATTGTTGTTGTTCGGTGGTGATGCACCCCTATGGGTATCATTGGCGATTGCCGATTGGGGCGTGAAACTGTTGCTGGCATTGATTGCATTGGTGCCGTTCCGTATCTTGGTCGCACGTTTGCAAGCGAATACAACATCTGTTGCGAACTAAAACATTTTGACTTTTCTAGAAACTGTGGCACCATCACTAGTAGTGAAACATAGTGAAAGGAGGTGGTCCAGTGTCTAGAGAGGTATTGGAGAGAGGTGTCGGAACAGTTTGGGAGGTCCTTGACTAAGGCAACCCTTGGTCATTGACCAAACGAATTGGTGAAGCCTAACCGGCCCACCTCCGAAATTCTCGAGGGTCGTCCGCAACGGGCGACCCTTATCAGTTAGCGACATGATAACGATAAACGATAAAATCAGCATTCAAGATTGGGAAATCACCGAACAGTTCGTGCGCGCGTCAGGTCCGGGCGGACAGAACGTAAACAAGGTGTCGACAAAAGTGTCCCTGCGCTTTGAGGCGGACCGTTCCCCGAATTTGAGTGCCGCAGTGAAGGCCCGATTAAAGAAAATCGCTGGCACCAAATGGACAACGGACGGCGCAATCATTCTCCAATGTGATGAAACACGCAGTCAAATCCGCAACCGCGAGATTGCGCAAGATCGACTAAAGGATTTGATCAAGAAAGCCCTGGTGGTTCCCAAACGGCGCCGCCCAACAAAACCAAGTCGTGGAGCAATAGAACGCCGGTTAAAGTCCAAGAAAATACGGGCAGAGGTGAAATCACTGCGTTCTGGGAAAATTGAATGAAGGGGTTTCAAATGCTGGTTAGGGTCGCAGTCGTAATTTCGCTTTTATATTCTGTCGCCTCTGCGCAAGAAGCGGGGCAAAAAGCACGGTCTGCTTATCAACATTTTTATTGTCACCATACAATCCCACTCATGGCTGATGCAGATGGTGCAAAACTATTAGAGCAACATGAAAAGCATGTTTGGGCCGGCATAAGAGAAGCCCGCAAAATGATGACCGAGATCGAAAAGTTCAAAGACGCAAACCAAAAAGATTGGTTGGAACACGCACCCAAAAATTGGGGATATTATCTGAACGCGGGTCCAAGTGAGGATTTTGTAATTGGGATGCTTTATGAACAAGTAAGAGGTGTCGTAGAACGAGAAATCCTTCAGGAAGAAGGTGGCCGCTATATATCGAATACGGCGCTTTACCAGGAAAATGCCCGAGCAAGCTATGACGAAAATGGGTGCAAGAATCTGAAATGACAGGACAAGGATTGGATCACTACCAAAAATTGGACGTTGATAAGCAGGACAATGATGATGCCCTGCGCGTGGTTTATGATGAATGGGCCAAGGAATACGATCACGACAACGACGCAACGCTGGGCACAATATCCCAGCCAAAGACCGTTGAAATTCTCTCTCCGGTTCTTGAAAAACACGCCAAGATCCTTGACGCAGGATGTGGAACTGGGCTTGTCGGAGTAGAATTAGCAAAACAAGGATATTACGCGTTTGACGGTGTCGATCTATCGGCCGAAATGCTGCTATACGCAAAGAAACGCGGGTACGCGAACCTATTTCAATATAGTCTGAATGACCCGCTACCAATACCGGATGACGCATATGATGCAATCATAAGTGCCGGCCTATTCACACATGGACACGTCAAGACCCATGCTATTCATGAATTTATTAGGATCACAAAATCAGGTGGTTACCTATGTTTTACCATCAATGAGGGCGTTTATTACAGCCAAGGGTTTGATAAAGAAATCCAAAGCATCACCAATGATAAGCTGTGGGATATCAAAAAATTGGAAAAAGACGCCTATATGACCAAGGAGCAGGTACAGGCATATTATTGCCTTGCGCAGGTTCGTTAAGTGCTATTTAGCGTGCGTTTTTACCAACATCTCGATCTGTTGTGCAGGCATTGCGCCTGATTTACGAAACACCTCTTTTCCATCACGATAACCGATCAATGTCGGGATACCGCGAATGCCCAATTTCGTTGCAACGGTTTGATATTGCTCAGTGTTCAGTTTGGTCAATCGCGCCTTACCCGATAATTTTGATGCAGCCTTTTCAAACTCTGGCGCCATCGTTTTGCATGGCCCACACCAAGGTGCCCAAAAATCAATGACAAGCAAAGCGTCATCAAGGTTCTTTGCCTTTTCAAAAATCTTCGGCGACAATTCAGACACCTTGGATGGCATCAAACCTGCGCCACAACTGGCACATTTTGGGCCCTGATACATCTTATCGTTGGGAACACGGTTCCCCTGTCCGCACTTCAGGCATGCAAGTTTGATATAATCCATACGCGTTGTCCCAGATACACTATGCGCATATCCATAGGGTGTTTCCCGCGAGCTTACAAACTTGTTTAATTCAGTGGTGCAGCTTCTTGGTCGGCAGCACCGTTCATCATTGGCGCTAACTGAGATACGGCAGATTGATCAGGACGCATCGTCGCGACCAATTCGGCAACTTTTATCCCAAATTTGCGCATTTCGGATCTGTTCAAAATCGCTCCGTTTTCAGCCAAGTACAGCCAATCCGTAACATCCAATGTATGCCCACCAGAATCCTTGGGCAGGACAATGCGATATTTTAATTGAATTGAAGATCCCGCAACTTCACCTTGTGCGGTTCCGATGATGTCATCTGCAGTTGCGGTAAAAGTATTGCCGGGGCCCTTTTTCAGAAACCATTTTCTTTCCTGAGTTTTCCCATTTGAATACGAAAAGCTCTCGGAAAGGATTCCACTATCTCCGTCCCACGTCCCCATCATGTTGGCGACAAAAGTCACGCCCACCTTACCGTCTGGACCATAGATGAGGCCTTCGGACAAGATGGGGCCATTCAAATGTTTATCCAACACAAATAATGGACCAGTTTGTGAATAGTCCTTGGGTGACTGTGAAGAAAAGCTAAAAAAGCGCGATTTCACACCGATCGCGGCAAGCAAAATGACCAATAAAATCGTAAGAAATTTCATCGTTACGATACTCCGATTTGACTGTGGCTACAAAGTCGTCTGTTAGGGAAGTAGGCTGATCAATATTTTATTCAAGCGCTCTCGGCGTGTGCCAATTCAACTTGAACAACCTGTGTGTGACCCACCGAAAATGCAGCGGCGCAGATATCTAGGTAAAATTTCCAGTGCCGTAAGAATGGATCATCATACCCCAAACTTTTAATTTTGTTGGTTTTGGCCGCCAAACGTTCGGACCATGTTCGACAGGTCAACGCATAAGATTGGCCAAATTCAAAGTTGTCTTTTACTGTCAAACCAACGTTCTTGGCCTGTTGCGCAATATGCGCACTGGAAAGCAATAAGCCCCCTGGGAAAACGTGCTGGCGGATGTAATCTGAACCCTTGGCGTAATAGTCAAAACTATCATCAGGAACGGTGATCGCCTGAACCATTGCACGTCCGCCTTCAGCCAAGTTTTCTTTGATCGCGCTAAAATAACTGGGCCAGTAACGCTGGCCAACCGCTTCAATCATTTCGATTGAAACGATATTGTCGAATTTACCTTTCACATCGCGATAGTCGCGCAGTTGAATGTCAGCGCGACCATCTAAACGTGCATCTGCATAGCTGCGCTGTGCTTTTGAAACGGTTATTCCAGTAACGTAGCGCCCTTGATCGGCCGCGCGTTCTGCAAAACCGCCCCACCCACACCCAATTTCCAAAATACCTTCTTTATCGGTTAGGCGTGACAATGCGCGATCATTTTTGCGATATTGCGTGGCCGCCAAATCATCACCAGGATCATTATAAATTCCCGATGAATACATCATCGTTTCATCCAGCCACAGTTGGTAAAACTCGTTTCCAACATCATAATGCGCGTAGATATTCTTTTGCGAACCAGATTTGGAATTCGCACGCACGACACGATCAATGATTTGGTACTTTAACGAATTCAACCACGTCGCGTCGTCGAAATCAGCAAATGTATCCCGATTTGCCAGACCAACACGAATGATGCTTTCGATTGACGGCGTGTCCCAAAGCCCATGAACATAGGTTTCGCCTAGTCCAATTTGGCCACGTGCGGCCATGGCGCTGACCACAGCCCAATCATGAATTTCAAGAACCGCTTCTTCACCTGATGACCCAAAACGATGCGTTTCGCCCTCGGGTGTTTTGATTACGACAATGCCAGAAGTGACGCCCTCACACGCTGACAGGAACCGAGACTTCAGCGCGTTGTCCGTGAATTTCATGGCGATCACCTTTCAATAGTTCTGGCGCATTTATCGCGCGGATGACTCTCATGGCGCTTGCAATACCGTCCTCATGGAAACCATGGCGGTTATAAGCGCCGGCAAACCATGTACGATTTGCACCTTGCATATTCTTAATCATAGTTTGCGCACGAATTGCTGCTGCGTCAAACAATGGATGCGCAAACTGCACATCATCATAGATTAACTCATCTGGGATATCGTCCGTCGGGTTTAATGTAACGAACAATGGATCGCTTTCGGGAATCCCCTGCAGGAGGTTCATCCAATAGGTCACACCAATACTTCCTTGTTGAGAACGATAAACCCAGCTGGACCAACACGCGCGGCGTTGAGGCATTTGCCGCACGTCCCGATGCAGCACAGCGCGATTTTCTTGATATTGTACGGATCCAAGCGCAGTTTTTTCATCCTTGGTTGCATCCGAACCCAAAATGCGCAGCGCCTGATCAGAATGGGTGGCAAAAATAATTTCATCAAACCCATCAAAGCTGTGACCGCTGATATGCACCGAACTGTCCAGGGGCCCACGCGTCACGCCAAGTACCGGCGCGCCCAACTGAATGGTCGCCCCATTTTTCAAAAGTGCCGCTTCGATACGTGACACATATTCACGACTGCCGCCATCAACCGTCCACCAGTCATGCGTTTGACCACCCGCCAACAATCCATGATTTCGAAAAAATTGAACAAGCGATTTTGACGGAAACTTATCAATATCTGCGAGGGGCGTTGACCAAATCGCACCACACATGGGCAGCATGTAATATTCCTTGAACCACTTGCCCAAGCGCAACTCATCGATAAATTCGCCAATAGACTTATCATCACTGGCGACATCCTCTGCACGAGCACCAAAGCGAAAGATATCGCGGATCATTTTGTAAAACTGCGGACGAAAAAGGTTGCGTTTTTGAGCCACAAGAGAGCCAATGCCGTTCATTGCGTATTCAAGACGGCCGTTATCAATGGTGGCGGCAAAGCTCATATCGCTTTTCTTGATTGGCACGTCTAATTCATTGAACAAGCGCGTCAGATATGGATAGGTTGCAAAGTTGAAAACGATAAATCCTGTATCCACGGGCTGATCACCATTGATACCAGCAACCTTGGTGCGTGCATGACCGCCCAGACGATTTTCCGCCTCAAACAGTGTGACATCATGGTGTTTGGACAAATAATACGCACTGGATAACCCTGAAATTCCCGCTCCGATGACCGCAATTTTCTTGCGGGAAATATTAGGATTATCAAACATGAGTGCCTCGTTTAGTTTACACTTTCATACGGATATACCTCTGAGGCAGATCAATGTTTTTTGCAATTAAACAATATTAATCATTGAAACCACCCCAAAACATGATCCATTTGCCAAATAATTGCGTAAAAAGAATACCATGTTGAAGATAATTTCAGGTCACACCTACCATGCACGTCGCGGCGAAATCAAAAACGCATTTCGCTATAGTGTCGATTATTTGTTACACGATTTTCAAAAAACTCCCGGCACTTGGTTGTTTTCGTTCGACCGTTTTAACCTTTGGTCTCTGCGCACGGCTGATCATGGCGGCATGCCCAAATCGGGCAAAGGTGTGAAATGGTTTGAACAAATCTTGACTGAAAATGGGTTTGACTCTGAAACCTGTGATACATTTTTAATTACAGCGCCACGTTTCCTGTGGTTTGAATTTAATCCTGTTAGCTTTTGGATCGCCACGCAAAGCGGATCACCTGTTGCGATGGTTGCAGAAGTGAACAGCACCTTTGGTCAGCGACACTGTTATTATTGCGCCAAACCAGACCAAAGTGTCATCACGCCGACTGACAGTTTGAGGGCACAGAAACTGATGCATGTATCGCCATTTCAAAAAATATCTGGCGAATATACGTTTAACATGGACTTTACCCCTGAAAAATTTTCCATGCGGATTGATTATCGTGACGGTCAGCAGGGTGTATTGGCAACACTGGATGGATCGATCACGAACGCCAGTGACACAAGATTGGCATACGCTGCCTTTCGCCGACCGTTCGGTGCGATGCGCGTTCTAACACTAATACATTGGCAGGCGATCAAGTTATGGATCAAAGGTGCCCCATTTTTAGGGCGTCAAGAACCGCCATCAACCTTGGTGTCAAAACGCGATGCGTAGTTTCAAGAACAAATCAATCTGGCTGATCGGCGCAAGTGAAGGATTAGGTCGAGAAGTTGCAAAGTTGCTGAACGCAGAAGGTGCAAAACTTCTCCTAAGTGCACGAAATGAAACATCACTACGTGATTTGTGCCATGAAATGCGCGATGCTACTCCGCTTCCTTTGGATGTCACGAATGCTGACAGCATCCGCGCGGCCTATAATCAGATCGAAAATTTGGACGTCATGATTTATAATGCAGGCGCGTATGATCCCATGCCAACTCAGGATTGGGATACGGACAAAGCGTTGCGCATGATCGATGTGAACCTAAACGGTTGCCTGCGCGCTGTCGGTGAAGTCCTGCCAGACATGTTGGCAAATGGATCTGGACATGTAGTTTTGATTGGTTCGCTTTCTGCTTATGGCGGGCTGCCCAAAGCGATCGGTTATGGAGCAAGCAAGGCTGCAGTCGCCAGCATTGCAGAAACCATGCGACACGATCTGCAGGGCACAGGGATTGATGTTCAATTGATCAACCCTGGTTTCATCAAAACCCGCCTTACTGACAAAAACGATTTCAAAATGCCCCAATTGCTAACCCCGAGCGAGGCCGCAAAACACGTGATCAAAGGCATGCGAAAAAATAAATTTCGATATGATTTCCCGTGGCCATTTTCACGTGTCATAAAATTATTCACAAGTTTGCCAGATTTCATCAGATTTCGCACCTGATGGTGACAAAAATACACTTGGTGAGCATCAAAACATTTCAAGTCACGTGAAATAATTGAAGCAGCGAAGCAAATACGCTAACCGAGTTTTGCGAAATAAACCATCGAGCAGCTGTACCCACTCCGCCTGTAACGAACTACGGAGCGGTGCCGATAGATGTTAGACCAAAATCGAAAAATGTGCGTTATTTTAACAAATGGTGCACAATATCAATTCACGATACGTGAATTGTTCAGTCTTTTTACACGCAAAGAGTTTTTTTCACTCGCGTTTTCGATGGTGTGCCTCATGGCCATCTTTCAAACTTCACATTTCATGTTCGTTTCCAAAATTTGAACAGTAAAGCATAGGTTTAATTCATGTTTCCAAAATGGAAACTATAGACGAAACAGATTCGCAAAACCAGACATTGCCAGCACGCCATCGTCACGCCTGATCCAAATTTCTACTTCTGACGACGATGTTTGGCGCCCACAGACTTCAAACTTCATTAAGTCCAACACAGGCGCCAGCGCGCGAAATTGAAAATATTTTACCGCAGCATCCGGAAAATTCTGCCGGACCAAATCAAGCATCAACGTAGCAAGCAGCGGACCGTGTACCACCAATCCTTCGTACCCTTCGGTTTCAACGCAGAACGGCTGATCGTAATGTATGCGATGGCCATTGAACGTCAGCGCGGAATAGCGAAATAACAATACTGGATCGGGGTTCATTGCATATGAAAACTCGGGCAGCGTTTCAGATGTTTTATAGACGGGTGCCTTCACGTTTTTGTCAGGCGCACTCCGATAAACAATGTCATGCTCTTCCTCGATGCAGCAGGCATCGTGTTGGAATACTTGATGCGCAACGGTGACAAATACCAAATCCCCAGATTTTCCAGATTTCTGTTGGATGGATTTTATTGTCGAAACTTTGCGTGCCTTTGCCCCGATTGCCAGTTCATTGAAAAACGAAACGCGGCTACCTGCCCACATGCGGCGTGGCAATTGTACAGGTGGCAAAAACCCACCAAGCGCTGCGTGACCATCGTAATTTGCCTGATCAAGTCGATAAATCGGTAAGAAATACAACCAATGCCAAAGGGGCGGCAAAGATGAACCATCGACGTACTGTGTATCATGGTTCAACGTCGCCGATAACGCATTGGCGGGAAAGGCCACAATTTGATCATGGCGCTCTTCGCTGTTTCCCAACCAATCCGTTAAATCTTGCGCAGGCATTCTTATCCTTCAGGCATCGTTTGTTTAAATGCGTCCATCGCCTGCATTTTCGCCTGCCATTCCGCCATTTTTGGATGACGAGATTGCCAATCGCGATCACCGTGGCGGAAATCGATATAGTCCAATGCACACGCAATCGAAATCTGTCCTGCATTCAACGGACCCTGCAATTCAGCATACGAACCCGTTTCCAGCGACGCGATGGCGTGTTCCACTTTGGACCACTGTGCCTCTATCCAACTGGGTGACTGTTCATTTTCGGGGCGTAAACGTTTTTCGTATGAAATCGACACACCCGAATCCATAATGCCGTCGCCCAAAGCCTCAAGCGTTAAGACTTTCCAAAGATTATCTGTAGGATACATCCCCAATCCCGCCAGATCATCCAAGTAACGGCAAATAACACGACTATCGAAAAGGGTAGAGTTGTCATCCAATATCAACGCTGGGATTTTACCTAGCGGATTTGCCGAACGCGCATCATCTGCCACGTTCAATGCCGTCGTCGCAACAGGTGTAAACGAAATCTTATCAGTCAAATTTCCCAAGTGTGTATATACCGCAACCTTCCGCACAAATGGCGACGCAGGCGAATAAATAAGTTTCATAATGCTCTCCGCTGTTTTTCGTGATGTTAGCTCAAACCAACGCAATTGAAAGATTTATTGCGGCAGATCTTTCATCAATTTTGCAAGCGCTGGAACATGATCAACCAAGGTATCTGCTGCGTCCAAACGTGCTTGTTCTGGTTTGTTTTGACCCAGCTTCCACGTGCTATGCAGTTCAAAAATTTCAAACTTAAACGGTAATATCTGACGCATCATTTTCATTTTGACGTCATCGGTCATCTTTTCCATCGTCCAAATCGGTTTGGGATGTAACTGTCTCTCAAATTGATCCGATAGGCGTGCCAACAACGGTTCAAGCGCATCATCATCTAATCGAACCAATTGACCCGTTACATGGACAGCGACATAGTTCCATGTCGGCACTTGGGCATCTATGCCGTACCAATCTGGTGAAATATAACCATCTGGACCGTTCACAATCAATGTAGTTGGAACCGCTTGACCAACCTCAACACGCGCCATTGGGTTAGATCGGACCAAGTGTAATTCAATGTACGATCGGCATGCCGATAGCAAAAACGGAACGTGTGAGATGACTGGCAAGCCACTGGTTGATTGAGCAAGTGTTCCAAAGCTGGTTTTTGAAACCAATTCCCAACTATGCCCGTCTGATGTGTTTCTAAAGCTTGGGTTCGGATGCATGCGAATGTTCTAATCCTGATGTGGAAAATATGTTGGCGCGTCCCCGTTCGCCCATTTTGGATATTTGTCCATAATCGCCGCGAACCGATCCGAATCCTTAAAATTCTGCAACCATACCTTGGTTTTTTCCCAAGGTTGCGCGGAAAACCAATCCAAATCCACATGCGCAAATTGTCGAATGAACGGCAATATCGCAAAATCGGCCAATTTGGGGTCTGAACCAAACAAATTGCCATCCAAACGCTGTTCCAATTCATGAATGAAACTTGACGCTGCATCGCGATTTTCAATTGGATCTATCTCAGGATACTTGTTCGGGTATTTGTAACGATCCAGCGCTTGTTTAAATGTGCCATCGTATGTCGACATAAGCGAATAACCCTCAGTCGGCATTTGCATCAGGTTCTCGGGATCATTCTGACCAAGCGCCCAGGCCATGATGTGCAAACTTTCATCAACAACGCGTTCACCTACCTTTAGGCAAGGCACAGTCGCGGTAGGCGATGTTTCTAAAAACTCAGGCGCCTTATCGCGCAGAATAATTTCACGCAGCTCAACTTGAATTCCGCTGCTTGCAATCGCAAGGCGTGCGCGCATCGCATAGGGGCATCGGCGAAAACTGTACAAAATGGGATAGGTCATGGTGTTACAGGCACTGCAAACAACTTTCCATTTACGATATCTGTAATTTGGGCTGTGACTATTTCGCTTTCCTGTTGTGCAGCATCAAAACATACCTCTGTAAATTGTTCAGTCCGCCCCATGTTGGGGTTTTCCATCAATACCGCATGGACCTTGCCAACCTGATCACGCAAATGCGTCTGAACTTTTTCATCACCCTTTTGCCGAAGTATCGCGGCACGTTCCTTAATCAACCGACCGTCAACCGCTGGCATGCGTGCCGCAGGCGTTCCCTGACGCGCAGAATAGGGGAAAACATGTAGCCATGTTAGATCGCACTCGTCCACCAAATTAACTGAATTCTCAAAGTGGGCTTCGGTTTCGGTGGGAAAGCCCGCAATGATATCCGCACCAAAAATCATATCAGGGCGTAATTTACGCGCCTCTTCACAAAACAGAATGGCATCATCACGCAGATGCCGACGTTTCATGCGTTTCAGTATTAGATCATCACCATGCTGCAAACTTAGATGCAGATGCGGCATCAAACGTGGTTCTGTTGCTATGGCCTGCATCAGATTTTCATCAACCTCGATTGAATCAATCGAACTAATCCGAAGTCTGTTCAAATCAGGAACCAATTTAAGAATACGCATCACCA
>JAKMGV010000119.1 GCA_022424725.1 Paracoccaceae bacterium | reverse complement strand
GTGATAAAGAAGAAGACGCGCTTGAGACATTTCGCGCGGCGTTTACGCTTTAACACGGATGTAAAACATACAATCGGGACTTGCAGTTTTTAAATCAGCGATCCAATGTGACGCGCAAGTTTACCGCTAACACTTAAACTGGGATATCATCCTACGGTACGGAGAAAACACTATGTTGAAAATTGGTTTGCTGGGCGCGGGCCGCATTGCGGGGGTACATGCAACGGCGATTTCTGCGCATGCAGGCAGCACGTTGGTGGCGGTCTCAGACTATTTTCCGGAAAATGCGCAAAAACTGGCCGCTGAATATGGGGCAGAGGCGCGCACAACAGATGAAATTATCGCGGATTCTTCGATTGATGCAGTTTTGATTGCAACCTCAACCGATACGCATTCCGATTTGATCGAGGCCGCGACTGCAGCAGGTAAGGCCGTTTTGTGCGAAAAACCAGTGGACCTAAGTCTGGAACGCGCACGTACGTGTTTGGCCAACTCGGCGCCAACAGGGCAGCCTGTGATGATTGGATTTAACCGTCGATTTGATCCAAACTTTGGCGCGATGAAAGCGGCCCTTGATGCAGGGGAAATTGGCAAGGCAGAGCTGTTGTCGATTACATCCTTTGATCCCGCACCACCCCCGATTTCTTATGTGAAAGTATCGGGCGGATTGTTCCGCGATATGATGATCCATGATTTTGACATGGCGAACTTTATGATGGGGGAGGCGCCAGTGTCGGTCATGGCAACCGCCAGTTGCGTTGTTGATCCCGAAATCGGCGCGGCGGGTGATGTAGATACGGCCGTTGTTACGCTGACATATGCTGATGGCCGCATTGCCGTTATTAAAAACTCGCGTCGTGCAGTTTATGGATATGATCAGCGAGTGGAACTGCTTGGATCCGAGGGATTGTTGCAGGCGCAAAACATGTTGGAAAACACTGTTGTGAAATCGACCACCAATGGGGTTACTGGCGCAAAACCCACCTATTTCTTCCTTGAACGGTACATGCCTGCCTATGCTGCGGAATGGAGTTCATTTGTGGATGCGTTAACAAATGGTGCCGATATTCCCGTCACCTTGTCAGACGGCATTGATGCATTGGCTATGGCCGAGGCAGCCACACAATCCGCCAAAACAGGAATGCCCGTGAAATTGGGTGACGTGTAATGACATCTTTGGACTTAATCACCATCGGTCGATCATCCGTTGATTTATATGGCGCGCAGATTGGTGGGCGCCTTGAAGATATGGGATCATTTGACAAATACATTGGTGGATCGCCCACGAATATCGCCTGTGGAACATCCCGCCTTGGGTTGCGCAGCGCTGTGATTACGGGTGTTGGTGATGAACATATGGGACGCTTTATCATTGAACAGCTTCACCGCGAGGGCGTTGAAACATCCGGGGTGAAAATTGATCCTGATCGTCTGACGGCCTTGGTTTTGCTGGGCATTCGGGATGAAGAGCAGTTCCCATTGATCTTCTATCGTGAAAACTGCGCGGATATGGGACTTTGTGAAGATGACATTGATCCCGATTTTATCCGCTCGGCCCGCGCGGTTGTGGCGACGGGCACGCATCTCAGCAATCCGCAGGTCGAGGCCGCGACGATTAAGGCGTTAAACATCGCGCGTGACGAAGGTCTTCAAACGGCATTGGATATTGATTATCGTCCCAACCTTTGGGGCGTTGCGGGACACGGGGACGGCGAAAGCCGCTTTGTGGAAAGCGATGCGGTGACGCAAAAGCTACAAAGTACGCTGCATCTGTTTGACCTGATCGTCGGAACCGAAGAAGAGTTCCACATCGCAGGGGGCAGTACAAACACGATTGAGGCCTTGCGCGCCCTGCGTGGCGTATCGGCGGCGACGCTGGTCTGTAAACGTGGCGCTGCGGGGGCCGTTGCCTTTACGGGCGATATCCCCGACAGCTTGGATGAGGGCGAGGCGGGGCCGGGATTCCCGATTGAGGTCTTTAACGTTCTTGGGGCAGGGGATGGATTTATGTCTGGCCTGCTAAAAGGATGGCTTGACGGAGAAACATGGCCAGTTGCGTTAAAATACGCAAATGCTTGTGGCGCCTTTGCCGTCAGTCGGCATGGATGCACACCCGCTTATCCCAGCTGGGAGGAGCTTCAGTTCTTCTTTAAACGTGGCATTACGCGCCCCGATCTGCGCAATGATGCGCAATTGGAACAGGTGCATTGGGCCACAAATCGGGCTGGGGATTGGTCCAGCGTTAAAACCTTTGCCTTTGATCACCGCATGCAATTGGAAGAGATGGCGGGATATACCAAAGACAAAGGGGGTGCGTTCAAAGAACTGTGTTTGCAAGCGGCCCTTGATGTCCAAGCTGGACAACAAGGTTACGGCATTTTGTGTGACAATCGCATCGGACGTGCAGCGCTTCATGCGGCTTCTGGAACAGGGCTGTGGATTGGGCGTCCAACCGAATTACCGGGATCGCGTCCCATCCAATTGGAACCTGAACTGGGTGAGGATTTGGGACAACTGCGCGAATGGGCGCGCGAGAATGTTGTGAAACTCTTGGTGTTTTGTCACCCCGATGATGACGCCGCCATGCGAGCAGAGCAAGAAGAGGTGGTCAAACGCCTGTGGCATGCCAGCCGTCGAAATGGGTTGGAATTTTTGCTTGAAATTATCCCGTCCAAGGTGGGGGCAGTCGATGATATGACCACGGCCACATTGATCCAACAGTTTTATGATTTGGGTGTCTATCCAGATTGGTGGAAGCTTGAGCCATTTAAGTCCGCAGCCGCATGGCAAAATGCGGTGGATGCGATTGAACGCAATGATCCCTACACCCGTGGGATTGTTGTATTAGGTTTGGACGCACCCGAGGCCGAATTGGCGGCAAGCTTTGCGATGGCAGCACAGCAACCCTTGGTAAAAGGGTTTGCCGTGGGGCGCACGATCTTTGGGGATGCGGCGCGGGCTTGGATGGCGGGCGACATAAGTGACGCCGAGGCTATTGACATGATGCGTGGGCGTTATCACCGCCTGTGCGAAATTTGGGATCAGGCGCGCGCTGCGGCGCAGGCCAATTAAACACGATGGATGCATGATATGAGCAAAACAATTCGACTTACCGCTGCACAAGCGATGGTGAAATACATTGCCGCGCAACGAAATGAACAGGGTGAAACACTGATTGCGGGATGTTGGGCAATCTTTGGCCACGGCAATGTCGCAGGATTGGGCGAGGCGCTTTATCAGGTGCAAGAGGAATTGCCGACCTATCGCGGACATAATGAACAAACCATGGCGCATACGGCCATCGCCTATGCCAAGCAGTTGGGGCGCAAACGCGCGATGATGGTCACATCCTCGATCGGGCCAGGGGCGACCAATATGGTCACAGCAGCCGCATTGGCGCATGCCAACAGATTGCCGGTGTTATTGGTGCCGGGTGATGTTTTTGCCAATCGCGGACCAGACCCTGTTTTGCAACAGATTGAGGATTTTGGCGATGGCACCGTATCAGCCAATGACGCCTTCAAACCCGTCAGCCGTTATTTTGACCGTATCACGCGGGCGGAACAATTGCTGACGGCATTGCCGCGCGCGTTCCGTGTTTTGACCGATCCTGCGGAATGCGGCCCCGTAACCTTGGCGTTTTGTCAGGATGTGCAGGCCGAGGCCTATGATTATCCAGAGGCGTTTTTTGAACCTAAAGTGTGGCGCCAACGCCGTGTACGCCCTGATGTAAATGAACTTGCAGATATGGCCGATGCTATTCGCGCCGCAAAACGCCCTGTGATTGTTGCAGGCGGCGGCGTGCATTATTCGGATGCAACATCTGAGCTGGCGGCATTTGCCGAGGCGCATAATATCCCTGTTGCAGAAACGCAGGCGGGCAAATCCGCGCTGCCGTGGGATCATCCGCTGAATCTGGGGCCAATAGGGGTCACAGGGGGGGAGGCCGCCAATTCAGTGTGTGCCGAGGCGGATTTGGTGATTGGCGTAGGAACCCGTTTCCAAGATTTTACAACAGGTTCTTGGAGCCTATTTGCGAACCCAAATCGCAAAATCGCCTGCCTGAATGTTGCGGCCTATGATGCCATGAAACATGGCGCGATGCCCTTGTTGGCGGATGCGCGCGTGGGATTGGGGGAACTGTCATCCGCACTGGACGATCACACATCAACCGCCTCAATCGATGGATTGAAAGAGGATTGGTTCGCCAAAGTGGACCCGCTAACCGATGCGCCTTCTGACAGCAATGCATTGGCCACTGACATGCAGGTGATTGGCGCGGTGCAACGCAGCGCAGGCGACAACAGCGTGGTCATGTGTGCCGCGGGCACGATGCCGGGCGAGTTGCACAAACTCTGGAAAGCAAACCGCCCCATGTCCTATCATATGGAATATGGCTTTAGCTGTATGGGATATGAAATCGCGGGCGCCATGGGCATTAAAATGGCTGAGCCTGAACGCGATGTTTTGTGCTTTACGGGTGATGGCACCTATATGATGGCCAATTCCGAAATGGCGACTGCCGCCATGATGGGTGTATCGTTCACAGTGATTGTAACGGACAACCGCGGATTTGGCTGTATCAACCGTTTGCAAATGGGCACAGGCGGGGCAGAGTTTAACAACCTATTAAAAGACGCCGTACATGAAACACCATCGTCCATTGATTTTGCGGCACATGCGGCATCCATGGGGGCAACATCTGTCAAGGTCTCCTCGATCAGTGAACTGGAAGAGGCGCTGGCCAATCGTGGTGATATCACAGGCCCTTATGTTATCGTGATTGACACGGACCCCTATCCCAGCACACCACATGGTGGCGCATGGTGGGAAGTTGGCGTGCCAGAGGTCTCTATGCGTTCAGAGGTCAATGATGCATGGGAAACCTATCGCCAAGGCAAGGCAACCCAAAAAACAGTATAACGGAGCATAGGCATGTCTGATCTGCTGAAAAAACCATTTGGCAAACGTGGCAAGGTCCACCAAATCACGCCCGAAAGCGCGGGTTGGCGCTATGTCGGATTTTCCCTTTATCACCTAAAGGCAGGGGATAAGGCGGCCGAGGCGACAGGGGATCGTGAAGTGATCCTTGTTCTGGTCGAGGGCAAGGCCGCAATCACGGGCGCGGGTCAGGATTGGGGCGTTTTGGGGGATCGAATGAACGTGTTTGAAAAAACACCACCCCATTGTTTGTACCTGCCCAATAGCACCGATTGGAGCGCGGTTGCGGAAACGGATTGCGTTTTGGCGGTCTGTTCCGCCCCTGGCATGGGCGGGCATCAGGCCCGCCGCATCGGACCCGACGGCATTAACTTGACAGCGCGTGGCAAGGGCACAAACACGCGCCACATCAACAATATCGCCATGGAGAATGAGGATTACGCCGACAGCCTATTGGTGACAGAGGTGTTTACGCCCGCAGGCCATTGGTCATCCTTTCCCAGTCATCGTCACGACGAAGATGACTATCCGCGCATCACCTATCTTGAGGAAACATATTACCACCGCCTGAACCCTGAAAATGGATTTGGTATTCAACGGGTTTATACCGATGACGGTCAGTTGGATGAAACCATGGCGGTCTCTGATGGCGATGTGGTTTTGGTGCCGCGTGGGCACCATCCTTGTGGTGCGCCCTATGGGTTTGAAATGTATTATCTAAATGTCATGGCAGGCCCCTTGCGCAAATGGCGCTTTGTCCCGGCACCTGAAGTCGAATGGATCATGCAGCGGGATGCAGATTAAAATACGTTAGGT
>JAKMGV010000118.1 GCA_022424725.1 Paracoccaceae bacterium | reverse complement strand
CAATCCGAACTATGGCGCGCGATACGGTATAATGCGTCTGACAATTCGGCCTCTGGAAGCGGTGTTGTTGGCAACGTCATGATCCAAAGTGGTGGCATGCCGTGGTATGAATTCCGCGAAGGTCCCTTACGCCAATACGGTGGTGGATTGCTACTTGTCACACTGATGTTGCTGGGCGTGTTTTATATTGCGCGCGGGCGTATCCGCATCGATGGCGGTCCTGCGGGCAGCACAATCACACGGTTCAAGGCGGTTGAACGTTTTGGCCACTGGGTCCTAGCAGGATCATTTATTTTGCTTGGTATTACGGGGCTATTGACCCTGTTTGGCCGCGTCGTTTTGGCGCCCTATTTTGGCAAAGAGTTGAATTCAACCTTGCTGATTGCGTCGAAATGGATCCACAACAATGTTTCATGGGCCTTTATGTTGGCACTGATCATGGTGTTTGTTATGTGGGTGGCTCACAATATCCCCAACCGTACCGATTGGATTTGGATCAAACAGGGCGGCGGGATTTTCACAAAATCGCACCCACCTGCGAAAAAATTTAACTTTGGACAAAAGATTATCTTTTGGGGTGTGATTGTCCTTGGTGCATCTGTTTCGGCCTCTGGGCTGTCTTTGACGTTCCCATTTGAAATGCCGATGTTTGCAAAAACATTTGCAATCCTGAACAACATTGGTTTGCCCGAAGCCTTGGGTTTTGGAACGCTGGCCACTGAAATGTCCCCACAAGAGGAAATGCAATTTGCCCAAGCATGGCATGCGATTGTCGCCTTCGTAATGATGGCCATGATCATGGCGCATATCTACATCGGAACATTGGGTATGGAAGGGGCCTATGATGCAATGGGCAGCGGCGAAGTCGACGAAGAATGGGCACGACAGCACCATTCGCTGTGGTATGAAGAAGTCAAAGCAAAACAAACCAATTCACAACCTGCTGAATAACCTAGTCCTGCCCCATGAAAACGGGGCAGGTACACAGTACATGGGGACATGATATGAAAGCAATGTTTCTTGGATTTTTTGCGGTATTTGCGATTGCCTATGCTGCATATTTCGGATTAACCGAAGTCGCGGATTTTAGTTCGGGAGCAAAGTATTCTGGACAAGCCGTCAGAATGGAATAAAACCTACCACCGTGATGACAGCAGAACGCACTTCGAGCTTAAACACCATCAGTTTAAAAAACGCCTCAATCCTCGTGGTTGATGATGAAGAGGGCATGCGCCATTTCATCACTAAGGTGCTTGAGCCACACTGCAAACGTGTCATGCAGGCCGCTTCGGCAAAAGAAGCGGGTGCATTGATGGATATCCATCATTTTGATTTGCTGATGGTCGATAATTTGATGCCCGAACAAACAGGGCTGGATTGGTTGTCGGAACAGCGAAAATTGGGCCTGTTTGCCGATGCGATCATGATGACGGCCTATGCGGATGTGGAAACCGCGGTTTTGGCTCTGCGCACGGGTGTGGCGGATTTCTTGATTAAACCCTTTCGCGCCAGTCAGGTCGTGAATGCCATCGCAAGTGTGTTGGATAAAAAATACCTGCGCCGTGACAATGATTTGCTGCGCTATGCATTGGCGGCAGAAACACAGCAGAATAATCCGCGCCTCCTGGGGACATCCGTTGCAATTGCGGGCGTGAGTGATTTGTTGAAAAAACTGGCGGGTGTGAAAACCCCTGTATTGTTCACAGGGGAAAGCGGAACAGGCAAGGAAATTGCCGCGCGAACGCTGCACGCCATGTCAGATCGTCGCGCAAAACCGTTTGTTGCGGTGAACTGTGCAACGCTTGGTGCTGAGAATGGCGCAGATCAGTTGTTCGGCAAACTTGGGCCAACAGGTGAGGTCCAAGAGGGACTGATGCAGCTGGCCGATGGGGGCGTCCTGTTTTTGGATGAGGTCGCGGAATTGCCTGACCCGATACAAGCGATGCTTTTGCGGGTGCTTGAGGACTATAAAATGCGCCCCATCAGTGCGGCACGTGATGTAGCGTTGGATTTGCGGTTCATGTTTGCAACAAATATGGATTTGGAACAAGCCGTCGCAAATGGCAAATTTCGTCGGGACTTGTTCCATCGAATGAATATTGTGGGTGTGAAAATGCCGCCCCTTCGCGAACGGCGTGAAGATATTTTTGAACTGGCCTCGATGTTTATGAACCAGTTTTCTGTCGATGTTGGTCGCCAACCGTTGCGATTGGATGATGAAACATTGTTGCATCTGACGCGTCATAACTGGCCCGGCAATGTGCGTGAATTACGTAACATGATCGAACGTTCTGTCATTTTGGGCGCCTTTCCCCCCGAATTTCAGGGGGGTGGTCAGGCCGATGGTGCCGTCGCAGCCGAAAGTTTGGATTTGGTGGTGCAGCGGCATATTTTGACCACATTGGACCGATGCAACGGAAACCGCGCAGAAACGGCGCGGCGTTTGGGTGTGTCACGCAAAACGATTGATCGCAAAATGATGGAATGGGGCGATGATGTCCTGTCGCCAAAAACCTAAAGCATCTGTCCACTGTCGTTAAGAAGGCTGTGCTTTCTATTGAGCTTACTTTGAATGCTTATCGAGGGGCGTTTGCGTTTGCGAAAAATAGTTTAAGTGGGCAACCAAATTGACATCAATGCACCACCCTTTGGGTGATTGTCCGCTGTAATAATACCCCCAGCGGTTTGAATGATGGTTTGCGAAATTGATAGCCCAAGGCCTGTTCCCTTTGCCCGTTTGGTCGTGAAAAACGGATCGAAAATAGTGTTGATGGTATCCTCGGAAATCCCAGGTCCACTATCGTGAAAGGCAAGGCAAACCCCGTTTTTGCCATCACGTTCCAATACATGGCTTTGGATCGTTAGGATCCCTTTCCCATCCATCGCCTGTACCGCATTGATGATCAGATTAATGATCACCTGTTGCAGTTCAGATGGGTTTATTTTGACATCTGGGACATTGGTAAACTCTAATTTGACGTCAATATCGTTGGACGCATAGACGTGATCAACCAGTCCCAAACTGTCCTGTGTGACATCGCGTAGGTTTACGTATTCTTCAAATTTTCCATAATCGCTGGGTCGTGCGAACTGTAACAATTTGCCGACGATACCGCCGATCCGCATGATTTGACGGTCGATCAAATCAAGTTCTGTTTTGACGGGCTCTGCCTGTTCCCCCAATGTTAACCGCACAACATCCACATTGCCTTGAATGACGGCAACGGGGTTGTTGATTTCATGCGCCACACCCGCCGTGATTTCACCGATAGATGCAAGTTTTTCTGACATGACCAATTGTTTGTATGTCGTTTCCAGTTTTCGATTAGCCTCTTGCAACTGCGCGGTGCGCTCCTCAACGCGCACGTTCAAATCATCGGCCCAATCGCGCAATTGTTTATCCCGTTCTTGCACCTGGTCCAATAGGTGATCTAGGTGGTGGGACACCTCCGCAATTTCGCCCCCGGATTGGTTCAAATTATTGCGCGCTGTCAAATCGCCTGTTTCGACCCGCCGCATTGTTTTTGTCATACGTTCAAGCGGTGAAAATATTCCCCCAGCCAAACGTAAAAATACTGGAATAAAAACAATCAGAACACCAATGAACGCGATCCACATCATCGCAATGGCATCGCGTTTCACAAGGCGAAAGGGTTCTTCCAAAAAACCAACATAAAGCATCCCGATACGCTGATCAAAGCTGTCATAAATCGGCAAATATCCCGAGATATACCAATCATTCACAACAAATGCCCGATCAAGCCAAGTTTGCCCCTGATCTAACACGGCACGGCGTACCTCTGCTGACACGCGGGTGCCCAAGGCGCGGACATTTTCAAAAAGGCGCACGTTCGTTGAAATGCGCACATCCTCAAGGAACAGTGTCGCGGTGCCGCGCGGGTCTTCGGCGGTATTTTTACGCTGATAGACCAATGTGTTGATCGTATCGATAAAATCCAAATTTCGGTTCAAAAGGATGCCACCCATCAAAACGCGCTGGGATCCATTGATTGAAACAGGTGCGGCGGTGTGGATCATCATCCCACGTGTCTCTGCAACCTTATTTGTGGGAACGGCGGCCTCGGTCGGGATCAGGATCAGTTCTGCTTGTTCGGCTAGGGCCACATCAATCATCAACAGATCTTCAGCCTCAAACAGATCAACAGCGGTGCGTGCTGTTCCCGTCAGGGCCGATTGGACCACAGGCCATTTTTGCATATGCTCATCAATTGATGTGGGTTGGACGATGGACAAAAAATCCAGACCCAAGGCATCCTTTTCCAACGTCAAAAAATCATTCAATTGCCCGTTTTCTGCGGCCTTTTGAATGGCCAGGGATGCGGCCAATGCTTCAACCGAGGTACCCGTTGCCCCAACAATCCGCTGCAGATATTGTTCTGCAACCTGTAACTCGCTTTCTACTTTGGCGATCAATAGGTTGTTATAGTCGTTGTTCCACCGCGAAATCCCCATGACCAACAGCACGGGTAATAGAACCATCAATGGAACCAAGGCCATCACCAGCAGTTGAAGCCTGACCGAGCGTTTGCGCCGATATAGTGCGGACCAAAAGTTCATCATTGAATAGTGACGCACCTATTTCAAAACACAAGGGTTAGGGGCGTTGAATTTTCACGGGCTGACCATGAGGGGTCTGCAAATAGGCCTGCTTCCAAGCAGATTTCAGAATCTGCAAATCATTGGGCAGGGCGATTTTTTGATCCGCTAGAAAATCTTCTAACGTTTCGATCCATGCATGAAAATAATCTGATCCCCCATTCAAATCGCGGGTAAGTCCCTGTTGCTTTAACGTGGCGCTAAACCGGCTGGCCCAATCGGTCCATTGAAAAACACCCGCCTCGTTCAAGGCAACGGTGATTGCAAACACTTGGGCGTGCCAAGGTTCTTCAAACACGGGTGAGGGTGCATCATCCATCAGGCTGGGTCCAAATAGGATTGCCACAAATCCAACACCACTTCATCCTCTGGATTTTCTTCAGTGTCCCACAAATCACGCGCATAAAATCCGACGGAATAAAGCGGTTCAGGGGCTTCGCCCAAACGATGCGCATTGCTGTCTGGGAAAACATGTGTGCCGTGATGCGCAATGATCCATCCTGTTTTCCCACGGGCATAGCTGGGCAGGCGGGTGTGCCCGCCATCGATCAAGGTGTTGCCATGCACGCGCGTTTTCACCCGTTGTCCGATAGTGAACAGCGCAGGGATATCCGATGGACGGTCAGCGGGTCCGCCACTTGCCAATATCTTGGCGACATATTCGGCCAACATTTTCCGATCTTGCAGGCGGCTGTTTGGGGCAGGGATTAGTGTACTGAGTTCCTCTTGTGTCACAACTCCATTGTCGACCAGCAAATCTGTCAAACCTGCAATCCATTTTTCGTAATAGCCAAAGCGGGCGTAATCCTGGGGCGATAAACATTCCCGCGCGTGGCGGGATATGTCCAAATTCCATTGTCCCAATCCCCCCGCGGCAAGCGTTAGGGCAAGGGCGCGTCCATGCCAGTCCTGTGGGAATACCTCGTCTGGTTCAGTTGGATCAATCGCACCATCACCAAAGCGTCCGCCCATATCATGAACACGGCTCATACGGGGCCCTCAACCAATTTGGTGCCAATCATGGCATCGCGGGTCACAATGTCCGCCAATTGCTCCTCTGACCAACCATCTGTACCTGCGGGACGTTCGGGGATCACCAAATATCGAATTTCCGCGGTACTGTCCCAGACGCGAATTTTTGTTTCAGGCGCTA
>JAKMGV010000026.1 GCA_022424725.1 Paracoccaceae bacterium | reverse complement strand
ACACTGCCCCGATACAGGGCGGATTGTCGTCAAAATGTGATCAATCCGCGTCTTGGGTGATTCACCCATCCTCTCCTAAAATACGGGTCAACATTTCGCGTGTGTCGCGGCTTAGGTCTTCTTGATCCAAGATCCGCTGCATTGCGGTCTGTATCTGTGTTTGATGCTCAGGCGTAAAGATGCGCCAACTGTCAAAGGCAGAACAGGATCGCGCGGTGGGCTGCGGATTGATTTTGTCCAATTTGATCAACCAGTCGGCCAATGTGTCATATCCCCGCCCGTCCGGTGCATGAAACCCTGCATGCCCCGCAAAGGGGCCAAAAACAGAGCGGAACCGATTTGGATTTTTGATCGAGAAATCAGGATGTGCAGAGAGCCGATCAACGACATCCAGTGCTTCCTCTGGTTTCGCATGCGTCATTTGAATGCTGAACCATTTATCAATAACCAAACGTTCGTGTTTCCACGTTTCATAAAACTGCTGTGATGCGTTCACGCCGTATTCGCAGGACAAAAGCGCACCCAATGCGCCCAGCGTGCTGGTCATGTTGTCGGCTGTTTCGAATTGTTTGCGCGCCTCTGTCCCGCCATCCAATCGGGTGATCAGGCCCAAAATCATATTGGCCAATGACCGCTGGCCTGCCTGCTCTGCAGTGGGCGCAAAGGGCGCGCGCACCTGATTTTCAACGTAAATTGTGCCCAAATCATTTTGTAACACCTCGGCCAATGAATGCGAGATTGTCTCTTGTGCTGCATGAATTGCAAAGGGATCGGGTGTTGTCCCCGCATTATACAGTCGCTGCATCACATCCGATCGCGCAGGTTGCGTCAGGGTCAGCGCACGAAACGCAGGGTCAAGTTCGGCGTTGATCGCCACATCACGCAGCCCCGACAACAGGCGTTCGTCAACGGCCGCGCCATCCGTAAGCATCGACAATGTGACGTCCATCATCAAGGTTTGCGCCGCATCCCATTTGGAATAGGGATCTGTGTCATTTGACATCAAAAACGATAACCGATCCCGATCAACCGCATGGTTAATGACAACAGGTGCCGAAAATTCACGTAATATTGAGGGGATTGGCCGCCCCACCAATCCATCAAAGCGAAGGGTTTGCGATTTTTCGGTCAATTCAAAAATTTGCGTCGGTTGAATTTCCGCGCCCGATTGATCCAACAAACCAACAGCTAGGGGAATGACAAAGTTTGGTTTTTCTGGTTGACCCGGTGTGGGGGGTGTGGATTGTTCAAAGGTCAATTCAAACGACCCGTTTTCAAAGGTTTCGCTGACCTTAATCTGCGGTGTTCCTGCCTGTTGATACCACAGTTTAAACTGACTTAGATCACGGCCAGTTGTCTCTTCAAACACGGCAAGCCAATCTTCGATGGTTGCCGCCTGTCCGTCGTGTTGATCAAAATAGCGCTCTACCGATTTGTAATAGGCAGCGTCCCCCACAAGTGTTTTTAACATGCGGATTAATTCAGCGCCCTTTTCATAGACGGTAAGCGTGTAAAAATTGTTGATCTCAACAAAACTTTCGGGCCGCACAGGATGGGCAAGGGGCCCTGCATCTTCGCGGAACTGTCGTGAGCGCATCAGAAACGCGTCCCCAATACGTTTCACAGGCGCACTGCGCATATCAGCGGTGAATTGGGAATCTCGAAACACCGTTAGCCCTTCTTTCAGGCACAGTTGAAACCAATCGCGGCATGTGATGCGATTGCCTGTCCAATTGTGAAAATATTCATGCGCGATGACCGCTTCGATCAATTCGAAATTTGTGTCCGTCGTAATTTCATTGTTGGCCAGAATGTATGTGCTGTTGAAAATATTCAGCCCCTTGTTTTCCATCGCCCCCATATTGAAATCATCAACGGCAACAATGTTGAAAACGTCCAAGTCATATTCGCGCCCATAGACACGTTCATCCCAGTCCATTGACGCCTTTAATGCCTGCATTCCGAATTCACATTTGTCTTGATCACCATCACGGACCCAAATGTTAAGTTCCACATCACGCCCCGATTGGGTGGAGAAGCGATCTTGATGATTGAACAACTCTCCCGCCACCAGCGCGAAAAGATAGGCAGGTTTGGGCCATGGATCGTGCCATTCGGCACGGCCTGTTTCCGATGAAATCAAGTTGCCATTTGACAAAAGGACGGGATGATCGCCGTGGATACGCACATCAAATTTTGCTAAAACATCTGGGCGGTCAGGATAATAGGTGATCTTGCGAAACCCTTCGGCCTCGCACTGGGTGCAATACATGCCATTGGACATATATAGCCCTTCAAGCGCGGTATTCGCGCTGGGATTGATTTCAACCTCTGCTTCCCAGATGAATGGGGCATTGGGAACAACACAGTCCAAATGTGTTTCTGAGATATTGGGCGATACTGGGGTGCCGTTGATCTTGGCCCATTTCAAAGTCATCTCTGCCCCGTCCAAAATAAACTGGCTTGTTTTCGCATCGGGATTGGGGCGAAACGCAATGCGCGAAACGACCCGTGTTTTGGTTGGGTCCAAATGAAAAGTCAGCTCGGTTTTATCGATCAAATACGCAGGCGGTGTGTAATCTTTCAGGTAGATCGTTTGATTGGTGTCTTTTGCCATACGTCCTGGTCCTTCGAACTTGTCTTTTTAAACATAGACCCTAGCTCGGAAATTGACGGTTGCAATGTGCAAAATTAAGGAACTAGGCGTCAGTGTCGGCACAAAAAGAACAGATAACAATTCTTTGGTTCAAACGCGACTTACGCATTGAGGATCATCCTGCCCTTTGCCATGCGGCGCAGCTTGGATATCCAATACTTCCGCTTTATGTGGCTGAGCCTGCATTATGGATGCAATCAGATTATAGCGGTCGTCAATGGGAATTTACCAGAGAATGTCTTTTTGATCTTCGCTCTAAATTGGGCGAAATTGGCATGCCCTTGGTCATGCGCAAGGGCGCAGTGCGCAACGTGCTGAGCGAACTGGCCGCTAGTTTTGACGTTAAACATCTGGTCGCGCATGAGGAAACTGGAACCACATGGACGTTTCAGCGCGATCTGCGGGTGCAGGCATGGTGTCGTGAAAACGCAATTGATTATACCGAACTTCCCCAATCTGGTGTTGTGCGCCGGTTGGATACGCGCGATCACTGGGCGCATGCGCGGGATCGGTTTGTGGATGGGGTGCGCCTGAAATCCCCAAAGGCGCTGAAACCCATCGACATTGACATCGGTCATATTCCTGATTGGACGGATATTTCTGGTAAACCTGATCGCTGTCCATTGCGCCAGCATGGCGGGCGCGCTGCGGCCTTGTCGTCATTGGATAAATTTTGGGGAAATGGGATCAAAACCTATCGTTGGGCCATGTCCTCACCCGTGACAGCGCCCCATGCGTGTTCGCGGATATCGCCTTATTTGGCGCAGGGGGTGATGAGCATTCGAGAGGTGGCGCAATTGTCCGCATTGCGTTCCAAGAGCTTTTCGACACCTGCAAAAAAGGGATACGCCTCGTTTCAGTCGCGCCTTGCGTGGCGTGATCATTTTATCCAAAAGCTTGAGGATCAACCCGATTTGGATCAGGTTGCCATGCATCGCGCCTATGACAATCTGCGTCCCCGTGACGGAAATGAAACGGTCTTGTCTGCATGGGAAAAGGGGGAAACAGGTCTGCCATTTCTGGATGCTTGTCTGCGGTCACTTCAGGCAACGGGGTGGTTGAATTTCCGTATGCGGGCCATGGTGATGTCTGTTGCTACTTATCATCTGTGGTTGGATTGGCGCGCGGCTGGGACACGTTTGGGCCGCTTGTTTACGGATTATGAACCGGGCATTCATTGGTCGCAGGTTCAAATGCAATCGGGCGTCACAGGGATGAATAGCATTCGCATCTACAACCCGATGAAGCAGGCGCTTGAACATGACCCAAACGGCGCGTTTGTGCGTCGATGGTGTCCAGAACTGCGGGATGTGCCTGATGTCTTTTTGCATGAACCTTGGAAATGGGACGATGGGAAAAACCCCGTTGGAAAAATCTATCCCACCCGCATTGTTGATTTTGAGGCGAGTGCACGCGCCGCCCGTGATTGCATTTGGGCGGTTCGTAAAGATCGCACAAACAGGGCCGAAACCGCAAAAGTGATCGAAAAGCACGCAAGCCGCAAAACACCAACCCGCAGGCGCAGAGCCACGCCAAAGAAGACCATGGATCAGGCGCAACTGGGGTTTGATTTCTAATGGCCAAAATGCGCAAAAAATCTGATTTGCCGACGAAGCTATGCGCCACCTGTGGCCTGCCGTTCACGTGGCGCAAGAAATGGGAAAAAACATGGAATGAGGTGCGATTTTGTTCGCAAAAATGCAGGTCGCTGAAAAATGCCAGTCGGTTTCAAGAAAAAACTGAAGAAGTTTTGCAATAATTGGTTAGTAAAGCTTACCAATCCTGTTGCTGATAGGAAACTTCGGTTCTATATAAACTACAAACAACCTTATATCTTGGGAGCATGTCATGTCCGAACGCATCGAACTGAGTGGTTTGAACGTCGCCGTTGAACTTCAACATTTTATCGAAACACAGGCGCTTCCGGGTACGGGGGTGGAGCCAAGCGCGTTTTGGTCGGGTTTGGCCGAGATTGTCGCGAAATTGGGTCCGAAAAACGCGACATTGCTGAAAAAGCGCGATGATTTGCAAACACAGATTGATGCATGGCACATCGAACGCCGCGGATCCGAGCATAAACCCGCGCAATATGAACAGTTCCTGCGTGATATCGGCTATTTGGTTGAAGAAGGCGATACATTTCAGATTGATACCGCAAATGTGGATCCTGAAATTGCGCTGACACCTGGGCCACAATTGGTGGTGCCTATCACAAACGCACGCTTTGCCTTGAATGCTGTTAATGCACGTTGGGGCAGCCTTTATGATTGTTTCTATGGCACGGACGCGATGGGCACATTGCCACCCGCCGGTGGATATGACCGCGGCCACGGTGCCCGCGTTGTTGCGCGTTCGCGCGTGTTTTTGGACGAAACTTTCCCAATTCAGGGTGCAAGCCATGCGGATGTGCGCCGCTATTATGTGCACGAAGGCCAACTATTGGTGGACGACATGCCGTTGGCGCAGCCTGAAAAGTTTGTGGGCTACACAGGCAATGCCAAGGCCCCCGATTCAGTCGTGTTGAAAAACAATGGCCTGCACGTTCAGTTGATCTTTGATCGTGCCCATGCGATCGGCGCGCGTGATCAGGCAGGCTTGGCCGATGTCGTTATGGAAAGTGCGCTTTCTGTGATTATGGACCTAGAAGACTCTGTCGCATGCGTTGACGCCGCCGATAAGGTCGAGGCCTATTCAAATTGGCTGGGTTTGATGAAGGGTGATTTGACGTCAACCTTTATGAAGGGCGGCACCGAGATGACGCGCGTGTTGAACGAAGATCGCGAATTCACGCTGCCAAATGGCGATGCAACCATGACCCTAAAGGGGCGCGCGGTGCTGTGGATCAGAAACGTGGGTCATTTGATGACTACACCCGCCGTGTTGGATGCCGAGGGAGGTGAAATTTTTGAAGGATTGCTGGATGCCTTGGTGTCTGTTGCAGTTGCGATGCATGATCTGAAAAATGACACAGGCAATTCCGCACATGGTTCTGTCTATGTGGTTAAACCAAAAATGCATGGCCCCGAGGAGGTCGCATTTACCAATGAAATCTTTAACCATGTCGAAGATATCCTTGGCCTGCCACGCAACACTGTCAAAATCGGCATCATGGATGAAGAACGCCGCACGACTGTGAACTTAAAAGAGTGTATTCGCGCCGCAAAATCCCGCGTTGCCTTTATCAACACGGGCTTTTTGGATCGCACAGGCGATGAAATCCACACCAGTATGGAGGCGGGGCCCTTTAGCCGTAAAGATTTCATCAAGCGCAAGGCGTGGATTGGTGCCTATGAAAACCTGAATGTTGATATCGGGCTTGAGTGTGGTTTGCAGGGACGTGCACAAATCGGCAAGGGCATGTGGGCCATGCCCGATGCGATGGCTGCCATGATTGAACAAAAGATTGATCATCCAAAATCTGGTGCAAACTGCGCCTGGGTTCCCAGCCCAACGGCCGCGACACTGCATGCCTTGCATTATCACAAAATCGACGTGATTGCGGTGCAAGATAAAATCAAGGCAGGTGGTCGCCGTGCGCATGTGAATGCGGTGTTGGATATTCCTTTGGCGGCCTTTAAAAAATGGAGCGAGGCGCAAATCATGCGCGAGGTTGAAAACAACGCCCAAGGTATTTTGGGATATGTTGTGCGCTGGATCGATCAGGGGATAGGATGTTCCAAGGTTCCCGACATCAACAACGTTGGTTTGATGGAAGACCGCGCAACCTGTCGCATTTCTGCACAACACATCGCAAGCTGGCTGCATCATGATATTGTGTCCAAGGATCAAGTCATGGGCGCGATGAAGAAAATGGCCGCTGTGGTTGATGAACAAAACGCAGGGGATTCTGCCTATCGCCCCATGGCGCCAAGTTTTGACGGTATCGCGTTTCAGGCGGCCTGTGATTTGGTGTTTGAGGGCCGTGTTCAACCATCTGGTTACACAGAACCTGTGTTACACCAACGTCGGCTTGAGCTGAAAGCGCAAGGCGCATAAGTTTTTCGCAACCGCACCATTGTCATTCTTTCCTGCCCGTTATTATATCAGGGCAGGAAAGAGGTAGCATATGAAACGTCCTGTCGTTGGTGTTGTTGGAAATCAGTATATGATCAATGATCAGTACCCTGTTCATGCGGCAGGTCGCATGACAACATGGGCTGTGTCACATGTTTCAAACTGTTCACCGATGATTGTGCCAACGGATCCTGACATCGCTTCGGTGTCTGAATTGATCGAAATTTGTGATGGGTTTGTGTTCACAGGCGGACGTCCAAACGTACACCCCGAAGAATATGGCGAAGTCGCAACCGAAGCGCATGGCGATTTTGATCGCGGACGTGATGCGATTGCGCTGGGCATCATTCGGGCCTGTGTGGAACGCGGACAACCGATTTTTGGGATTTGCCGCGGTTTCCAAGAGGTGGCTGTGGCGATGGGGTCATCCCTGCATCCTGAAATCCGTGACTTACCAGGGCGGGATAACCACCGCATGCCCCCTGACGGCACGATGGAGGAAAAATTTGCCCTGCGCCACGTGGTCACTGTCAGTGAAAATGGCCCCTTCCATAATGTGTTTGGTGCGACAGAGGTTTTGACAAATACCTTACATGGTCAGGGGATTGAACGCGCGGGCGAACGGATCGTGATTGATGGCTACGCCCCCGATGGCACGCCCGAGGCGATTTACGTCAAAGACGCCCCTGGGTTTACGTTGTCGGTGCAGTGGCATCCCGAATGGAATGCGGATCAGGACCCTGTATCACGCCCTTTGTTTCAGGCCTTCGGTCAGGCCGCCCATGAATATGCTAAGGCACGCTCTGCCTAATCCAATCGCATCAAATGCCGGATCAGCATGACGCCGCGGATCAAATGTTCTTCTTTTTTGACGGCAACCCAACCCTTTTTTTCGAAAAACGGTTGTGCGATTAGGCTGGCGTGCACGGTTTTGGGGGGCGTTTTTACGGATTCTAACAACCGATCATAAAGCGCTCCTGCAACCCCTTGTCGCTGCCAGTCGGGATGAACGAACGCCATTGAAATATGGTGTTCTGCCGTCACGCTCATGAATCCAATCACTTTGCTTTTGGCCTCGGCAATGACGCAGTTTTCATCTGCCAAATAGGTGAGGGGGGCGGGGATTTTTGGGGCCCAAGCGTTTCGTTGTGCTCCGGTGTATTTTTCATGTGTCCCACGCTGAACCGCGTGAAAATACACCTCGGCGCAGGCGTGGGCGTCAATATGGTAGGGGCGGATTGAAAAACTCATGTCACTTTTTGACGTGTTTTGTATTTCGGATCATCCCACAGGTTGAAATTGATAACATCACATAACGTGCGGGCCGCCGCACGGACCTGATCCACGTCAATATAAAGCGGTGTAAAGCCAAAACGCATAAGATCGGGTGCACGGAAATCCCCAATGATCTTGCGATCAATCATCGCCTGCATTGCGGCATAGCCCTGTTCAAAGTGATAGGATACTTGCGACCCCCGCGCATGTGGGTTGCTGGGCGAGGCGAGCTTTAATGCGGGGCAGCCTGCGTTGATTTCTGCAATGAAAGCTTCGCTTAATTCAATCGATCGTGCGCGCACATCTGCGATATCAACGTGGTCCCAAACGTCCAATGCCGCGTCCAGTGCGACCAGACCCAAGATGGGTGGGGTGCCGACACGCAAACGATCAATTCCATCGCCCGCACGATAATTCAGTTCGAAATCAAATGGTGCGGCATGGCCCAACCATCCCGACAGGGCGGGGCTCACAGCATCGGCCAAATCGGGTCGCACATAAATGAACGCAGGTGCCCCCGGTCCGCCATTTAGGTATTTATAGGTGCATCCGATCGCAAAATCGACATTTGCGCCCGTTAAATCAACATCAACCGCACCCGCCGAATGCGCCAAATCCCAGACTGTGATGGCGCCACAGGCATGTGCACGTTCGGTGATCGCCTGCATGTCATGACGGCGTCCCGTACGATAATCTATTTCGGTGATTAGGGTCACCGCCACGTCGTCATCAATGGCGTCATAAACATCTTCTGGCGCGACGACCCGCAATTCGTAATCACGATCCAGTGATTTTATCAATCCCTCTGCCATATACAGATCTGATGGAAAATTACCCGAGTCCGACAAAATCACCCGCCGATCTGGACGAAGGTCCAGTGCCGAGGACAGCGCCTGATAAACTTTGATAGACAGAGTATCGCCCATCACGATGCTGCCATTTGCGGCCCCTAAAATCCGCGCAATTCTATCACCAACGCGGCGCGGCATATCCATCCACCCCGCTTTGTTCCAGCCTGTGATCAGCATTTCACCCCATTGATCTGTCATCGACGCGCCAACGCGGTCTTTGGCATTTCGAGGCAGGGGGCCAAGTGAATTGCCATCCAGATAAATCATACCCTCTGGTACATAGAACTGCGATTTGGTCCATTCAAAATCGGTCATACCTGCCCCCCTGCGATTTCAACGGTTTGTCCGTTGATAGATCCAGAGTTTGGATGGCACAGCCACAGCGCGGATTGCGCAACCTCATCCACATGGATCAAACGCCCGTGTTGGTTTGCCGATGTCATGACGGCAAGGGCATCTTTTTCGCTGAGCCCTGCGCGGGTTTTAATGCTTTCTACATTGCGGGTGATAATATCGGTGTCCACGTATCCGGGGCAAATTGCGTTGAATGTGGTGGTGCTGTCCATATGTTCCTCGGCATAGCTGCGGATCAGGCCGATGACACCATGTTTGGACGCAGAATAAGCGCCAGCGCCCTTTAGTCCTCGCAGGCCTGCAATTGAGGATACCGCAATCACGCGCCCCCAATCTGTTTCGGACATGGATTTCATGCATTCACGGATCGTCACGAAACATCCATCCAGATTGGTGGTCATGATTTTTCGCCAAAATTCCAAATCTGTTTTTTGAAGTGTCTTGCCTTCGGCGATGCCCGCATTTGCAACACAAATTTGAATGGGGCCGCGTTCTACAACCGCCTTTGCAATTGTCTCAAACTGTGCGGCCTCATCTGTGACATCCATGGCCATGGCGTGAATTCGCCCACCTGCAACTTGGTCCAAAACCTCTTGTCTGCGACCTGTAATTGTCACCTCGGCCCCTTCGCCCGCCAATGCGCGCGCAATGGCCAACCCAATGCCCGTTCCGCCCCCTGTCACAAATGCGTGTTTACCACTGTGTTGCATTCCAAAACTCCTTGTGTTCAAAGGTTACTTTAAATGCGTTCCAGAGGCGTACAAGTATTTACGTGACGATTTTAAAAAGATATTCACAAAAATGAATTTATGTGTAGGATGCGCCCATCTAAGGAGATTAACCATGAAAAATGCATTAGCGATTTTGGTGTCTGTCGTTGCAAGCATGAGCGCCGCGAGCGAAGATATCGCGGACCAATACCCGCAATCTGAATTATATTCCAAACCCGTCGAAGTTATTCCGCACGTTTTTTCCGCAATCGGGGCAACCGCACCGCCAACCTATGAGAATTCGGGACACAACAATAACCTATCGTTTGTCGTGACCGATGAGGGTGTCGTCGTAGTCAATGGCGGTGCATCTGCACGCCTTGCCGCGGCGCTTCATGATGAAATCAAGGCCGTCACCGATCAACCCGTAAAATTGGTAGTAAATGAAAACGGTCAGGGTCACGCCATGTTGGGCAATTCCTATTGGGCGGATTTGGGTGTTGATATCATCGCCCATGAAGAGGCGACCGAAGAAGTCGAACACAATGGTGATTTCATTTTACAAGGCATGCAGCGATATAATCGCGATAAGGCCGAAGGGACACGCGTTGTTCCCGCCAACATCAGCTTTTCTGACAGCTACACTTATGAATTGGGCGGCGTCACATTTGAAATTTTGCATTTGGGTCCTGCCCACGGACCAGGGGATACGCAGGTTTGGATTCCACAGTGGTCCATGATGATCGCAGGCGATATCGCGTTTCACGAACGCATGCTGCCTATTTTTGAGGATACCTGCACCAGCTGTTGGATCGAAACATGGGAAGAGGCCTTTGTTCCGCTGCAACCAATCTATGTGATCCCGGGTCATGGGCATCCGACGAACTTGGCCCAAGTGCATCGTTACACATACGAATATCTGGTTGATTTGCGCGAAAAAGTTGGTGCGCATTTGGATGATGGCGGTGATCTGGCAGAGGCCTATTACGTCGATCAGGAACGTTGGAAGGTGCTGGACACCTTTGAAGAGCTGGCGACAAAAAACGCAGGTCGCGTTTACGCCGAGATGGAGTTTGAATAATGATAACAATTCTGCGCGCCATTGCATTTGCGATTGCATGCCTTGGCGCACCAGTTTGGGCCAGTGATCTGGCAGATGAAATCACAGGATATATGGATTTTGCCACCTATGATTCTGGCATCATCGTGCCAGAGCAATTGACACAAGACGTGTTTGACGCAGCTCTATTCATTGATACGCGCTACGCCGATCAATTTGAGGCGGCCACGATCCCGGGCGCAACCCACATCGAATGGCGCGAAGTCCCAGGTCGTTTGGACGAAATTCCAGATAGCGGCATGGTCATTCTGTTTTGTAACACGGGCAGCTTATCTGCGCAGGCTGTGTTTGCGGCACGCCTGATGGGGCATGAAAACGTGTTGGTGTTGCAAACAGGAATGCAGGGCTGGCAACAAAACGCGGCTTATAAACCAGAATGATGTCACGCTGGCTGAATATCCCACCTGTTTGGTTGGCACTGGCGTTGGTCATTGCCTATTTTCAGGCGCGGTATTTCCATTTTGGCCTGTCGTTGTCCCATCCGATCACGAATATGTTGGCGGGACTGTCCATTGGGGCAGGGGGGGTGTTGATGGCACTGGCGGTTATTGAAATGCGGCGGCATCGCACAACGGTGATTCCCCACCGCGAGGCCGATCATTTGGTTACAACAGGCGTGTTTAAATGGACACGTAATCCGATTTACCTTGGGGATACTTTGGTCCTATTGGGATTTATTTTGCATTGGGATGCCGTGTTATCGCTAGCAATCTTGCCAATCTTCATCATGGCCATAGATTATGGGTTTATCGTACCGGAAGAGGATCGACTTCGGCGCAAATTTAGATCGGATTTTGAGCGGTATATGCGCGACACTCGGCGCTGGATTTAGACATTGCGACATTTTTTGTACTCGTAACGTCAGCGCGTTTCGGGTTTGTTGCGGATAGGAAACTAACCAATGTGTTCGCGAGGGCACGAAAAAAGAAGAAGGACGGAAACGTTGAAAATCGGAACACCTAAAGAAGTGTTCGAAGGCGAAGCAAGGGTCGCAATGACCCCTGACAGCGCACTTCAGCTTCAAAAGCTCGGTCACGAGTGCTACGTCGAAAGCGGCGCTGGCGCGATGGCTGGCTTTTCAGATGCTGCATATAAAAATGCAGGCGTAAGTGTTGTTAAAACAGCAGCGGCACTTTGGAAAGAAGTGGACATCGTAGCCAAGGTTCGCCCCCCAAGCGATACAGAAGCAAAGCGGATGCAAAAGGGTCAGACGCTGATTTCGTTCTTCTATCCTGCGCAAAACGAAGAGCAGATGGCGCTATTGGCCAAAAAAGGCTCAACCGTAATTGCAATGGACATGGTCCCACGTATCTCACGTGCGCAGAAAATGGATGCATTGTCGTCAATGGCGAATATTGCAGGCTATCGCGCTGTGATCGAAGCGGGGAACAACTTTGGTCGTTTCTTCACGGGTCAGGTGACTGCCGCGGGTAAAATGCCACCAGCCAAGGTTTTGGTTGTGGGCGCGGGTGTTGCGGGTCTTGCTGCCATTGGGACATCTGTTTCGTTGGGGGCTGTGACGTATGCTTTTGACGTGCGTCCAGAGGTGGCCGAACAAGTTGAATCAATGGGCGCGGAATTCGTCTATCTTGATTTCGAAGAAGAACAACAAGACGGTGCCACGACAGGCGGGTATGCCGCCGTATCAAGTCCAGAGTTCCGCGAAGCGCAATTGGCAAAATTCCGTGAATTGGCGCCTGAGGTTGATATTGTAATCACCACGGCTCTGATCCCAGGACGTGATGCACCAAAACTTTGGTTAGCCGATATGATCGCGGCGATGAAACCGGGGTCCGTGATCATTGACCTTGCTGCAGAGCGTGGCGGGAACGCCGAAGGCACAGTGATGGACGAAAAAGTCGTCACAGACAATGGCGTCACAATCGTTGGTTATACCGATTTCCCAAGCCGCATGGCATCACAGGCCTCCTCTCTATACGCGACAAACATCCGTCACATGATGACAGATTTGACGCCTGAAAAAGATGGTGCCGTAAACCACAATATGGAAGACGACGTGATCCGTGGTGCAACCGTTGCACACGACGGCGACGTTACATTCCCACCACCCGCACCAAAAATTCAGGCGATTGCAGCCAAACCGCAGGAAAAGCCAAAAGAGCTGACACCTGAGGAAAAGCGCGAGCAAGAGATCGCAGCGTTCAAAGCCGCCACAAAACAGCAGGTTACATTACTGGCCGTTGGTGGTTTGCTGACCCTTGGTCTGGGCCTTATTGCGCCAGCAAGCTTTATGCAGCACTTCATCGTGTTTGTATTGTCTGTGTTTATCGGTTTCCAAGTCATTTGGAACGTATCGCATTCATTGCACACACCGTTGATGGCGGTAACCAATGCGATTTCATCAATCATCATTTTGGGTGCTTTGATGCAAATCGGGTCTGGTTCGATGCTGGTCATCATCTTGGCTGCGGCCTCGGTGTTCATGGCCGGGATCAACATCTTTGGTGGCTTCCTCGTCACACGTCGCATGCTTGCGATGTTCCAGAAATCTTAATTGGGGGGTGAACTGATGGAATTTGGATTTACCACAGCGGCCTATGTTGTTGCCGCGGTTCTGTTCATCCTGTCACTAGGTGGACTTTCTGGCCAAGAAAGCGCGAAACGCGCCGTTTGGTATGGTATTGTTGGTATGGCCTTGGCTGTATTTGCAACATTGACGGGTCCGGGTATGGGGCTTTGGATGTTGTCTGTCGTCTTGATCGCGGCAGGGGGCATCATAGGCTACATGCTGGCCTCCAAGGTTGAAATGACACAAATGCCAGAACTGGTTGCGGGTATGCACGCGCTTGTCGGTTTGGCGGCGGTTTTCGTGGGCTATAACGCGCACATTGAAATCGTACGTGTCATGGCAATGGACGATACAGCCCGCAAAGCATTAGAGGGCTTTGCCGCATTGATCGCGAAAAAATCATCTGTTGAAATTTCGATCCTGCGTGTCGAATTGTTCCTGGGTGTCTTTATCGGTGCGATCACATTCACAGGTTCGGTCATTGCCTATGGCAAGCTGTCTGGTCGCGTCACATCAGCGGCAACAAAATTGCCAGGTGGTCATATGTTGAACGCAGCGGCCGCTGTTATTTCAGCGGTGACTTTGATCATGTACATGAACTCTGGCGATATGTTGCCCTTGGTCATTATGACGATTGCGGCATTGTTCATCGGATATCACTTGATCATGGGTATCGGTGGCGCGGACATGCCTGTCGTTGTGTCGATGTTGAACAGCTATTCTGGTTGGGCCGCGGCCGCGATCGGCTTTAGCCTTGGCAACGATTTGTTGATCGTTGTTGGTGCGCTTGTTGGTTCCTCTGGTGCGATCCTATCCTACATCATGTGTAAGGCGATGAACCGTTCGTTTGTCTCGGTTATCCTTGGTGGTTTTGGTGGCGCTGCGGGCCCTGCAATGGAAGTTGAAGGCGAGCAAGTCGCGATTGAGGCAGATGCCGTTGCCGCTGCCTTGAATGATGCAGATAGCGTTGTGATTATTCCAGGCTACGGTATGGCGGTTGCCCAAGCGCAGCAGGCCGTGTCAGAATTGACCAAGCGTTTGCGCGCCAAAGGCAAAAATGTACGCTTTGCGATCCACCCAGTTGCGGGGCGCTTGCCAGGCC
>JAKMGV010000340.1 GCA_022424725.1 Paracoccaceae bacterium | reverse complement strand
GCATGCGCAACCTGTGATGGGTTCTTTTATCGCGGCCAAGAGATAGTTGTCATTGGCGGCGGAAACACAGCTGTGGAAGAAGCACTGTTCCTGACGAATTTCGCCTCAAAAGTCACGTTGATCCACCGTCGTGATGAATTGCGCGCGGAAAAAATCTTACAAGATCGCCTAATGAAGAACGACAAGATTGAACCCTTGTGGTTCCATCAACTGGAAGAAGTCGTTGGCAGCGACAATCCAAAAGGAGTCGAGGCGGTGCGTGTGCGTCATGTCGAAACAGGCGAGATTACTGAAATTCCATGTAAAGGGGTGTTTGTCGCAATCGGCCATTCACCCGCAAGCGAATTGGTAAAAGACCAATTGGAAACGCATAACGGCGGCTATGTTCAGGTTGAGGCGGGATCAACCCGCACATCCATCCCAGGGGTGTTTGCAGCGGGTGATTTAACCGATCACACATATCGTCAGGCGATCACCAGTGCGGGCATGGGATGCATGGCGGCATTGGATGCAGAACGCTTTTTGGCAGAGGGCGAATAGTCCTACTGCAAATGCAGTTTACCACTCATCAACACGTGGCCGTGACCGGCCACGCGGATCCCCTGAATGCCGCGTTGTGGACCCAAAACCTGCACTTGGGCCTGACCGGGACGGCCCATAAAATGCCCCTGTTCGGCGATGAAATTGCGATCATCAATCAAACCACGGGACCATAGATAGGCCGCCAAACAACCCGTGGCAGACCCCGTAAATGCATCCTCTGGCGGGTTGGGCGGCAACATTGGCAGACGTGAAAATGTATCGCCCACCTCTGTTGCGCCTTGCAAAGTTGCCCAATAGGGTTCCATCAGCCCCTCATAAATTCCAGCCTCTTGAAATTTTTTGGTCAGTTCAGGGTGCAGTTGGACACGTTTCAACGCATCATGATCCCGCAAAAGAACAATGCAAAATGGTAATCCAGTGCTGACAACCTGTGGTGGTGCAATGATATCATTTGCAGAAATCCCGCCAATACGCGCTAACAACTCTGGGTCCAACTCGGGTCCGAAATCGGGCGCGCGTTGTGTCATGGTGATTCTGGGCAGTCCGAAACTTTCATCTATTTCAATCGGAACAATTCCCGTGCGCGTTTCAAATGTGATCTGCGATGCATGGATTTGATCACGATTAATAAGTGAAATGGCGGTCGCCAATGTTGGATGTCCCGCAAATGGGATTTCCCCGCCTGCCAAAAAATACCTAACTTTGAAATCGGCAACATCCGAGGGACCAACAAATGTGCACTCGGTCAGCGACGTTTCCTTTACAAACGCGCAGCATATTTCATCGGGCAGTCCGTTTTTGTCATAAACAACCGCACAGCCATTTCCACCGAACGCTTGGTCAGTGAATGCATCAATCCAATCACACTCAAAATCTGTCATGGCGCAACGCTATCATCGCACCATGAAAAGGCAATCATTTGTTCCTAATGGACCGCCACAGGTGACAAATCGTTTTGCCGTGCAAAAACAAATGCCATGTCGCGTTCCGTCACCAGTGCAAGGCGTTCGCCAACCGCTGAATGCACGGCGTAAACCTCATCAATATTCCCTAATTCTTCACGAACATCGTCGGGCAGGATCGCGGTTGACACAGGACGCACATAAACGATACGTTCGTCGATTAGGATTTCATTATTTTCATGTTCCATCATCTTACCCCTGCTTAATCTTAATTGTTTGAACAATTGTTTCAGGCATCACTTGAGTTAAATCGATATGCAGCAAACCATTTTCCATGGTTGCATCCCCAACATCTACACCTTCTGCCAAAACGAATGAACGTTGAAATTGCCGCGCCGCAATTCCACGGTGCAAATAGACACGCTCTGAACTATCGTCGCGTTGACGACCTCGGATGACCAACTGGCGATCCTCAACAGTGATTGACAGGTCCTCTTCTGCAAACCCAGCAACAGCCAGCGTAATTCGATATCCACGATCCGATGTTTGTTCGATATTAAATGGGGGGTACCCTTCGTTGCCTGTTTTCGCGGTCCGCTCTAGCAGGCGTTCCAATTGCTCGAAGCCAAGCATGT
>JAKMGV010000339.1 GCA_022424725.1 Paracoccaceae bacterium | reverse complement strand
ATCTATCTATTTGTGGCACTTGGTTTTATGTTGATTGGTATGGCGCTTGTCTCACCAAAAAAGACGGATGCATGATTGAAATAAGTTCTGACATCGCAGCATGGGTTAGCATTGGCATCGTTTTGGCCATGTTTGCCCTGTTCATCACCGAAATTTTCCCAACAGAAGTTGTGGCCATATCAGGCGTGGCCTTGATGTTGGTTTTGGGGCTGTTGCCTTATGATATGGCGTTGGGTGTGTTGTCCAACCCCGCACCTTGGACGATCGCGGGCATGTTTATTGTCATGGGGGCCTTGGTCCGTACGGGGGCCTTAGAAAGTTTTATCGCCGCCGCCGAAAGGACAGCCAAGAAAAATCCATATCAGGCGCTTGTGGCGCTGTTGTTGATAGTGGTTTTGGGATCGGCCTTTGTGAACAACACACCTGTTGTGGTCGTTATGATCCCTGTGTTCATTCAGTTGGCGAAAACCATGGGCATTCAGGCCAGCCGTCTTTTGATCCCGCTATCCTATGCGGCCATTATGGGCGGGACATTAACCCTGATTGGAACATCAACAAACCTTTTGGTCGACGGTGTCGCCCGTGCCCAAGGGTTAGAGCCGTTTTCAATATTTGAGGTCACTCCCATTGGTTTGGTCGTCGTGATCTGGGGCGCGATATATCTCTATTTCTTTAGTCCGCTGCTGCTGCCCAAACGCGATAGCCTTGCCAGTTTATTGACCGATAAGTCGCGTATGAAATTTTTTACCGAGGCGGTTATTCCCCCTGAATCCAACCTGATCGGTCGCGAGGTGACAAGCGTTCAATTGTTCAAACGCGATGGCGTGCGCCTGATTGATGTGGTGCGCAAAGGCGAGTCGTTACGCCGTAACCTGAAGGGGCTTGAGCTTTTGCAGGGGGATCGCGTGATCCTGCGCACGCAGATGACCGAATTGCTAAGCTTGCAAGAAAACAAATCCCTGCGCCGTGTTGATCAATTGTCAGCCGTGGAAACAACAACGGTTGAGGTGTTGATCACACCAGGTTGTAAAATGGTTGCACGCCGTTTGGCCGATTTGCGATTGCGCCGCCACTATGGTGTTTACGCGCTGGCTGTGCATCGCAGAAACCAAAACCTGATGAGCAAGATGGACGATCTGATTGTCCAAGTTGGGGATACCCTGCTGCTTGAAGGAGCGCCCGCGGATATTCAACGCCTTGCAGATGAAATGAACCTACTGGATGTGTCAAAACCCAAAGAACGCGCCTATCGTCGGGGGCATGCCCCCATTGCCGTTGGCACCATGATTGGCATTGTTGCGTTATCCGCGCTTGGAGTGGCACCGATTTTGATGCTGGCCATTGTTGGTATGGCGATTGTGTTTCTGACCCGCTGCATTGACACGGAAGAGGCGTTTTCATTTGTAGATGGACGGCTTTTGTCCTTGATCTTTGCCATGTTGGGCATTGGTGCGGCGCTGCAACATTCAGGCGCTGTTGAAATGATTGTGATGGCCTTAGCGCCTGCATTGAAATGGATGCCCGGCGTCTTTGCCATCTGGGCGCTGTATCTGCTGACCTCCGTCCTGACGGAAATGGTTTCAAATAATGCGGTTGCGGTTGTGATTACCCCTATTGCGATTGGGCTTGCGGATGCGCTGGGATATGATGCGCGTCCTTTTGTTGTGGCGGTCATGGTTGCGGCATCCGCATCATTTGCAACGCCGATTGGATATCAGACGAACACATTGGTTTCTGGGCCGGGTGGGTATCGGTTTACAGATTTCATGAAAATCGGGATTCCCCTGAACCTTTCTATCGGGATTTTGGTTTCGGCTGTGATCCCATGGGTCTTTCCATTGTGATCGGGCTTGCCCATTTGGGCAGAGACGAATAAGACAGTCAGGACCAATTCAACCAGGAGGGAACAATGGCGGGCCATTCCAAATGGGCAAACATTCAGCACCGAAAAGGGCGCCAAGACGCTGCGCGCTCTAAGCTGTTTTCAAAGCTATCCAAAGAGATCACAGTCGCCGCAAAAATGGGCGACCCTGATCCTGAGAAAAATCCACGTCTGCGCCTTGCCGTGAAAGAGGCGAAATCAAA
>JAKMGV010000117.1 GCA_022424725.1 Paracoccaceae bacterium | reverse complement strand
GCGGCATCTGCCGCCTGTCCCAGACGCTGTAATACCCAGTCGTCTAGGCCATCTTCGCGAATTTGCGAACTTTCCTGAAGTTCTGCTTCCAACCCGCGATGGGCGCCCAATTTTCCCAATTCCTCTTTCAATGTCAGACGCGCCATTTCAATATCGCCCGACCGACGCAAACATGGCACCACCTGTAGATGGCCAAGGGTCATGAATTTTTCAAGTGGATCGGCCCCCAAATTTTCGGACAGGACCACAGATGGATCGAACTCTACGTCCTGATAATGCCGCATCAAAATCCGCAACATCGAGGGATGATCCCCATGTTCAAAATCCAACATCGCCAGTTCATCCAGATATTCGTACACCAATTCTGGATACCGAATAAGGATGGCCAAAATCACCGCCTCGCGCAGATATTGCGCCACATCCCCTTCACCTGCGGCCAAAACAGATCCCTTGGTCGATGCACCCGCGTGTTGGGGGATATTGCGTGTGGGTCCAGATTTAAACGACCGAACCGCACGGAAATAATCCCAACGCAAATCTTTGATCGCTTGGTCATAATGCGAACGCAGGTTTTGATCCTGAATTTGGCTGGTCGATCCGCGCAACCGTTTATCCAACGCTGCCTTGCGGTCGGGGCTGTCAAAGGTTTGGCCTTCGGTTTCACGCCGCCACAGCAATTCAACCAATGGCATCGCATTGTCCAAGATGGCCTGCACGGCACCTGCCCCCTTTGCGCGCAACAGATCATCGGGGTCCTGCCCCTCGGGCATCAGGGCAAACCGCAATGCACGGCCCGTTTGTAACAGCGGCATGGCCAAATCAATCAACCGATAGGCCGCGCGCAAACCTGCCTTATCCCCATCTAATGCGATGATGGGTTCAGGTGTGATTTGCCACATCATCGCCAATTGGTTCTCGGTAATTGCGGTACCCAGTGGCGCAACTGCCCCTTCAAACCCAGCGCGCACCAATGCGATTACATCCATGTATCCTTCGGCAACGATCAGAGGCTGCCCCCGCCCCACGGCCGACCGTGCAGGCCCATGATTATAAAGGCTGCGCCCCTTATCAAACAGAATGGTTTCAGGTGAATTCAGGTATTTTGCCCGCGCATTTGGATCCATCGCGCGACCGCCAAAGGCCACGCAGCGTCCGCGTGCATCGCGAATGGGAAACATAATGCGACCACGGAACCGATCATAACTGGCCCCTCCATCATCGGGTTTGATGATCAGTCCCGTATCAACCAAATGCTGTTCGGAAATTCCGCGCCCCATCAGCGCAGATTTCAAACCCGCGCGATCATTTGGGGCAAAGCCAATTTCAAATTGCTGTAACGCCTCACTATTTAATCCACGACGATCAAGGTAGGCCCGCGCATCCACCGCAGCGCCCGTTTTTAGGGCCATTTGGAACCAACGCACGGCTTCATCCATGACATCGGCCAGTTCTTTGCGACGATCTGCCTTTTCTGCCATTTTGGGATCGGGTTTCGGGACATTTATCCCCGCTTCGGCAGCTAGGATTTCAACGGCCTCCATGAACCCAACGTTTTCGGTTTCTTTGATAAACCCAATGGCATCTCCTTTGGCCTGACAGCCAAAGCAATAATAAAACCCCTTGGCATCCTGCACGTGGAATGACGCTGTTTTTTCCTGATGAAACGGACAGGGCGCCCAATAATCGCCTTTGCCCTGATTTGATTTGCGCATGTCCCATGACACCTTGCGCCCAACAACTTGGGATATAGGCACACGTGTGCGCAGTTCATCAAGGAATCCGGGTGGCAGGCTCATTGCGAAAATATGAGGGGCACGCGGTGCGAAGTCTAGAGGGATAAACGGATTTTTCACCAGTGCACTGATCGCGCGTTATCGCGCGATCGTTTTTATGGTGGGGAACCTATGCCCGCGACGCAATATATCGCATGGCGCGATCAATATCGTGCACCATTGTTTTTGCCATCGATCGGAACGCATAGATATCAAAACTATCGTCACTTACACGGTGGTAAATCGCATTCATATGTTGAAGCTGCGATCGCACAACCTGCCCCTTTTTCATGGACTTCAGGCGCATATCCACACTGCTAAGGCGGGCAAGGACCGCTTCGACATCAGCGCCTTTCAGGTTCAAAACGCACCAACTGTCGCTTTGATCCACAATTGCGGCGTGGTTTGACAGGTCTGCATCTGGTTCTGGACCCACCAAAAACACCGATGGTCCCGCCCAAATCGCTCGCGCACCCGCGCGACCTGTCGCCTGTCCCGTTTTTGGCAACGCCATGCCATGATGTTCTTTCAGCGCAGCAGAAAGCGCAGCAGATTGACCGTGATAACAGGCGATGGATGTAATGGCAGCAGGAACAACTTCATTCAGTTCCATCGCACCGACAGCGATGGGAACCAGACCCTCGGCCGGAGATTTTGCAACGAGTTTAAGCACGAAGGCGTCCTCCCTCTGGATCAAAGGCAACTGGGTCAATCACCTCGCACACGGCCTCAACACCGCGCAGGTGGTCGACCATTTTCACATGTTCGCCAATACGGTTTGGACCATTGCGCAGGAACCCAAGCCCCATGAAATGCCCCAATGTGGGCGAATATCCAACCGATGTGATATACCCCTGATCGTTCGCGCGTGTGGCCGCATCGCCCTCATTAAACAAATGCGCCCCAGCGGTCAGTTGTTTGACCGTGCCAACGGGTTTTAATCCAACCAAACACTCGCGATCTGGATCAACCATTCCCGGACGGGCCGCTGCGGTTTTTCCGATACAGTCCTTTTTCGCGCTGATCATGCGCTCCATTCCAATGTCAAAGGCTGTGGTGCGCCCATGAATTTCGGCATGTGTGATGAACCCCTTTTCGATGCGCAGCACGTTTAGTGCCTCCATCCCATAGGCACCACCACCCAATTCCTTGGCCTTGGCCACCAGCAATCTAAACAGGCTTTCGCCATAACGCGCAGGAACGGCAACTTCGTACCCCATTTCACCGCTGAAGGAGATGCGGAACAAACGTCCCGCAACCCCCATGACGTTCATCGCCCCGCATTGCATAAACCCAAAGGCATCATTGCTGATGTCATCCTCAACAAAATTGCTCAGCAAATCACGCGCCCTGGGACCTGCAACGGCAAACTGCGCCCATTGTTCGGTCACAGAAATGAAACTGACGTCCCATTCGGGGTGCAAACATTGGGTGACGAAATCCAGATGCCGCATCACCAATCCCGCAGCGGCAGTTGTGGTTGTCATGACATAGTGGTTTTCACCCAACCGTGCGGTGGTGCCATCATCCATCACATGCCCGTCTTCGCGCAGCATCAGGCCATAACGCACGCGCCCAACCTTTAGCGTGCTGTACATGTTGGTATAGATGAAATCCAAAAGTTTCGCGGCATCTTTGCCCTGAATGTCGATTTTGCCCAAGGTCGATACATCACAGACACCGACATTTTCACGCACCATCATGACCTCGCGATCACAGGATTGACGCCATGTGGTTTCCCCATGTTCTGGGAAATAACTTGGGCGATACCACAGACCCGCTTCGATCATGGGGGCCGCCATATCTTTGGCGACGGCATGGGACGTGGTAAAGCGTTCAGGCGCAAAGCCTGTGCCGCGTGCCTCGCCCCCCATGGCCGCAATCGCAACGGGGGAATAAGGGGGACGGAATGTGGTGGTTCCCGTATCTGGAATACCCCGCCCAGTCGCATCGGCCAAAATGGCCAAGGCCGCCACGTTGGAATTTTTGCCCTGATCTGTTGCCATCCCTTGGGTGGTGTAGCGTTTCATATGTTCGACAGAGCGGAAGTTTTCTTGGGCCGCCTGTTTGATATCCTTTACAGTCACATCGTTTTGATAATCCAACCACGCCCGCGCCTTGCCCGGAACGGCCCATAGCGGTTCAATCGCATATGCCGCATTTTCCGCAGTGGGCAACGGATCTGCAGGTGTGGTTTTGCCCAAATCACCCGCAACACGCGCGGCGATATCCTGCGCGCTTTCAAAACAGGCAGACGTTGACAAATGGCCCGCCGCCGATCCCGCGACGGACATCCCCGGAATGGAGCCTGCAGTCGGGACAAAGCTGGCGATGGTTTCATCCCATGTTGGGCGACCATTCATATGGCATGTCATGTGAACCGTTGGGTTCCACCCACCAGAGACCGCCAAACAATCCGCGGCAATGTTATGGGTGCGTCCACCATCCGAGATCTGAACCGACGAAAGGCCCAAACGCCCTTTGGTATCCGTCACATGTGCCCCGCGATAAATCGGGAAATCCCCGTCAATCGCCGCATCCGCACGTGCATCCACATAGGCCGCAACCTCAACCCCTGCAGCAGACAGATCATTCGCCGTGCGAAAGGCGTTGTCGTTATTGCCAAAGACCACCAAACGTTTCCCTGTCGCAACACCGTAGCGATGCAAATAGCTGCGCACCGCACCCGCCTGCATGATCCCAGGGCGGTCGTTATTTGAAAAACCAATCGTGCGTTCCAGCGCGCCCGCCGCCAAGACCGCGCGTTTCGCATGAATACGCCAAAAGGTTTCTAATGGCCGATCCCCGCCCCGATCATTCATATGATGGGACACACGTTCAACCGCGCCATAGGTGCCACCATCATAGGCGCCCGTCACAGTTGTGCGTGTCAACAGGCGCACATTGTCCATTTGATCCAATGTCGCAACCATATCAGCCGCCCAATCCGCGGCAGGTTTTCCGCCGATCTGATCCGCTTCGCTATTCAGGCGTCCGCCCATGCAGAAATCTTCATCCGCAAGGATCACATCCAATCCTGTTTGCGCCAATTGATAAGCGGCCCATAGTCCCGCAGGACCCGCACCGATCACCAAAACATCGCAATGGGCAAACGCACGTTCATAGGTATCCTCATTCGGTTTTTCACTGAGCGCACCCAAACCAGCGGCACGGCGAATAACGGGTTCATAAAGCTTTTCCCAAAACGCCCGTGGCCACATGAAGGTTTTGTAATAAAAACCTGCCGATAAAAACGGCGCCATCAGGTCATTTACTGATAGCAGGTCATGTTTCAGGCTGGGCCAACGGTTTTGGGAATTGGCCTCAAACCCATCGTAAATTTCCTGTACTGTGGCGCGCACATTCGGATCCTGATGCACGCCTGAACCAACAGTGACGATTGCGGATGGCTCTTCACTACCCGCGCTAAGAATGCCGCGTGGACGGTGATATTTGAACGACCGCGCCACCAAACGCACGTCATTAGCCAGAAGTGCCGAGGCCAGTGTATCGCCCTGAAACCCGCCATAGGTTTTCCCATCAAAACGGAAGCTGACGGCATTGCCGCGATCAATTTGTCCATAATCAGAAAGCCTCATTCCTGCTCTCCTTTTACCTTGGATGCAAGCTCAGCGCCCAAAACCTCGTGCGTGACGGTGTTGCGCGTCACGACCAACCAATTTGAACAGCCTGCTTCGTGATGCCACAAATCGCATGTGACGCCCGCGGGGTTGTCACGGTTGTGAATATAATCATTCCACGCCCCATCCCCTGCGTCAGGATCAGGGCGATTCAGGGCCAATGCATCGCCCTGATAATAAAACTCACGTCTGTCACGTTCCCCACAAATGGGACAAGGAATACGCATTACCCGCTCCTAGTGTAAGTTGTGCTGAGACCCAGTGGCCTCTTCGTCCATCAAACCATATCCCGTTTGGAACCGATCCAAACGGAAGCGCGCCGCAGGTTCGTGATGACGATCTGTTGCAATCAAATGCGCATAGCTAAAGCCTGATCCAGGCACGGCCTT
>JAKMGV010000025.1 GCA_022424725.1 Paracoccaceae bacterium | reverse complement strand
CTTATTCGTTAGCGGAATCCAGATGCGTGAATTTCGCCCGAAAACGCGCAAATTCGGCCTCTGTCGGGCTTAGGCCTGCCAAGGTGCGCATGTAATAGGGCACGCGCGCAATACGGTTTTGCCAGTCTTCTTTGATCTGCATCGAGGTATAGCCAAGCTGCACCAGATAAATCGCATGGGCGCGTACGTCCGCTTCGACCTGATCAAATCCGTGTCGGATCATCATCTGACGAATGGCGTCCACACGTTTTTCATCCTCGGTAATCAGGCGGGCGTTCACGTCGGCCGATTGTATGGCCCACCCGCGGATCGCCGCGTCAAAGCGGGGATCATATTCCACTTCACTGATTAGGGTGTAGGTCACGTTCAACACCGCCTCGACCATGGTTTCGGCATAGGCGTTTGATGCATCCTGTATGGGTTTTGTGTTGGTGTCGGCCCATAAATCCAGCAGGGCCTGCATCACATCCTGACGATCCTGAAAAAACCAATAAAAGGATGTGCGCGACAATTTCAAACGTTTGGCCATGGCCTGAACCGTGACCGCGCTTTCGCCCTGATCAATCAGGATATCCTTGGCCACGTTCAACCACGCCTCGCGCGATCCACGCCATCCTTTGGTTTTGGTTTTTGGGTCTGTCATGTGTTCTTATTATTCGCTCAATTCAGAACGTTCAAATAAAAAATATACAGGCATGAACTAAATATTGACACACGCGTACATTTTTTGAAATCCTGCGAAAAATGACGACTCACGCAGGCGTGAAAGTGGATGAGGGAATTGATGAAGTTCGAAGGAATTTACACACCGCTGGTTGCCCCGTTTTTTGATGATTTCACGTTGAATCATGATGCGATGCAACAAACTGTGGACCTACTGGTGAACGCAGGCGTGCACGGCATTATTGTGGCGGGCACAACGGGCGAATATTACGCAATGACGATGAAGGAACGCGTGTATATGATGGGCGTGGCCAAAGAAATGATCGCAGGGCGTGTTCCCATGATCATCGGCACAGGCGCAATTCGAACAGAAGACAGCGTTGAATATGCACGTCAGGCAAAATTACATGGTGCGGATGCGATTTTGATTGCAACGCCGCCTTATGCCTATCCCACGGGTCGCGAAATTGCGCTTCATGCGCTGGCCATTGACCGCGAGGCGAATTTACCGGCGATGCTGTATAACTATCCCGGTCGGATGAGCGTGAATATGGATGAGGAATGTTTGGACCGTTTGGGCCGTTCCCCCAATTTCTGCGCGATCAAGGAAAGTTCGGGGGATCCAAACCGTCTGCATATGTTGGCACGCGATTATCCCCATATCGCACTTAGCTGCGGCATGGATGATCAGGCATTGGAATTTTTCGCATGGGGCGCGCGCAGCTGGGTCTGTGCAGGATCAAACTTTGCGCCCGAGGCGCATATCGCGCTATATCAGGCCTGCGCGGTCGAAGGGGATTTTACAAAAGGTCGCGCCATAATGTCGGCCATGCTGCCCCTTATGCGGGTGCTAGAGCAGGGCGGCAAATTTATTCAATGCATCAAGCACGGGCTGACCATGCGCGGCGTTGATGTGGGGCCGCCGCGCAAACCACTGCAGCCGCTGAACAAGGATGACAAACGCGAATTGGAACAGGTCATCAAAACCATGAACAAAACGATCAACCGCATTACAGGAGCACACTCATGAGCGATCTATTGACCCATGCAGAATATCAGGCACTGGCGGCGGATCTAAATCCCCCACGATCGCCCTTTATTGATGGCAAATATCACACGGGCCGTGGCGCGGTAATGACCACGACAAACCCCGCAACCGGTGCGGTGATTGCCGAAATCACAACAGCAAACGCGGACGATGTGGATTTGGCCGTTGAAAAGGCACGAGAGGCCTTTGATCAGGGGCACTGGTCCAAAATGGACCCCGATGGGCGTAAGGATGTTTTGATCCGCCTGTGCAAATTGATGACCCGCAATCGTCGCGAATTGGCGGTGATGGAGTCAATCGAAAGCGGTAAACCCATCTTGGATTGCGAAACCATTGATATCCCTGAGGCGATCCACACGATTAAGTGGCATGCCGAGGCGATTGACAAAATTTATGACCAAACGGCGCCCACTGGCGATGATGCATTGTCAATTATCGTGCGTGAACCCATCGGCGTTGTGGCGGCCGTCTTGCCGTGGAATTTCCCATTGCTGATGCTGGCATGGAAAATCGGCCCTGCATTGGCGGCGGGGTGTTCGGTAATTGTGAAACCCGCCGAACAGACCAGCCTAACGGCCCTGCGCATGGCGGAATTGGCGGCCGAGGCGGGCGTACCACGTGGCGTATTTCAGGTGTTGCCTGGGGATGGTCCTTCGGTTGGCGAACCCTTGGGCATGCATATGGACATTGATATGGTTTCCTTTACGGGTTCCACCGACACGGGGCGACGTTTCCTGCGGTATGCGGCCGATAGCAACTTGAAAAAAGTGGTGCTGGAATGCGGCGGCAAAAATCCTGCAGTGGTTTTGGCGGATGCAGAAAACCTTGATCTGGTCGCGGGTCACGTTGTGAACGCGGCATTTTGGAACATGGGCGAAAACTGTTCCGCGAATTCTCGCCTGATTGTGCATAAAGATGTCAAAGCCCAGCTGATGGACAAAATCACAGCCCGTGTGCGCGATTGGAAAACGGGGGATCCACTGAACCCTGCAAATCATCTGGGCGCGCTGATTGATGGGGGACACCAGCAAAAGGTGGCGGGGTACCTATCAGGTGACGCTATTGTTGGTGGCGCTATGGACGGTCCTTATGTGGCCCCCACAATTTATGAGGTGGACAAAACCGACGCCAAAGCGCGTGAGGAAATCTTTGGCCCCATCCTTTCGGTGATTGAAGTTGCCTCTGAGGAGGAGGCGATAGACTTGGCAAATGACACGGAATACGGACTTGCGGCCTCTGTCTTTGGCACAAATATTCGCACATCCATCCGTGCGGCCCGCGCCATCCGTGCAGGCACCGTCACCGTGAATTGCTATGGTGAGGGCAACATCACAACCCCCTTTGGTGGATATAAACAATCGGGATTTGGAGGCCGTGACAATGGCATTCATGCCCATGATCAATACACAGAACTGAAAACCATTTGGATCGATCTCAGCGATCCGAATGACGCCGACAACATTACATAATTTGACCAGGTGAGGAATATCATGGTTGAAGCAACAGGAACGACCCGACGCGGCCGTGGCGCACGCGCCGCCGCCCGCCAAAAGCGCGATGTAAAAATGCTGCCCGCATTGAAACGCAATTTGCCGCTGACCGAGCCGATGAACCAAGAACAGATTGAACGCATGGATGCGGCCTCGATGCATATCTTGGAAAATGTGGGGGTGCATTTTCGTGACCCCATCGCCATTGCCGATTGGAAACGTGTCGGTGCCAAGGTGGTGGATGAAACGGTGTTTCTGGATCGTCACATGGTGCGTGAACTGATCTCCACGATCCCCTCTGCATTCACCTATCACGCGCGCAACCCCGAACATAACCTACCCTTTGGCAAGGGGCATTCCATGTTCATTCCGATGACAGGCGCGCCCTATCTGCGTGATTTGGACGATGTGCGGCGCAATCCGACATTGGATGATTTGGCGAATTTTCACAAACTGTCCCAAATGCTGCCTGCGATGCATTCATCCGCGCACCATATTGTGGAACCCTATGATCATCCGATCAGTCAGCGCCATTTGCGCATCACCTATTCATCAATGAAATATTCGGACAAAACATTCATGGGCATGACAACCAGCCCCAAGAATGCCGAGGATGTCATGGATATGTGCGATATCCTGTTTGGCGAAGGCTATATTGACAGTCACCCTGTTGTCACAGGGAACTGTAACGGCAATTCGCCATTGGTTTGGGATGAAACCATGCTGGGTGCGATGCGGGCGTTTTGTGCGCGTAATCAACCGGTTTTGTGTTCGCCCTTTGTGCTTGGTGGGGCAAATACACCTGCCTCTGTCGCGCCATCGGTAGCACAGTTGAACGCCGAGGCGCTTTCGGCCTTGGCCTATACCCAAGTCATTCGCAAAGGGGCGCCTGCGATTTATGGGCACTATTTGTCCACCGTATCCATGAAGTCTGGGGCGCCTATGGCAGGCACCCCAGAAATCAGTTTGATGAACTTTATGATCGGCCAAATGGCCCGCTACTACGGCGTTCCATGGCGCACATCCAATACCTTGGGCGGGGCAAAAACATTTGACGCCCAAGCGGGATATGAAAGTGCCACAACATTAATGGCTGTGATGATGGCGGGTGCGAATTATATTTGGCACTCAGCTGGTTGGAACGAGGCGGGCATGCATTGTTCCACGGCGAAATTCATTGTGGACGCCGAACAATGCGCCATGGCCTATCGCATGGCCCAAGGCATCAATTGGGACGATTTTGACGAAGGTTTATCGGCCGTAGGGGACATTGGCCCAGGGGGACATTACCTGGGGCATCCCCATACGTTGGAGAAATTTTCCTCTGCGTTTTTCATGCCCGAAATGTTTGACAACAATTCGATTGAACAATGGGCCGCAGAAGGGTCCGTTGAAATTAACGAACGCGCATTGAAACGCGCGCGCGATCTGTTGTCAGAGTATGAAGAGCCGAAGTTGGACGAGGCGGTCAATGAACACCTGTTGGATTATATCGCTCGGCGCGAACGCGAAATTCCAGCTGCCGACGCGCTGAACCAAGATTATTGATCCATGAAGGTCACGCGCCAACCCAAAAATCCAGGACCCGCAGCATGGGCAAAAATTTTGCCCGACGCTGCGCACCATCCCACGTTAGAGGATGATCGCCACGTTGATTTCCTGATCATCGGGGCGGGATTTGCTGGCCTGACGGCGGCGCGACGGATTAGTGAACTGGAACCCACCGCAACTGTTGCGGTGGTCGAGGCGTTTCGCCTGGCCGAGGGGCCAGCGGGGCGCAACTCGGGCTTTATGATTGATCTGCCCCATGATTTGGCCAGTGATGATTATGGTGGGCAGGCCGCGCGTGATCATCAAAGCATTCGGCACAATCGTGCGGCGATATCCTACGCCGCGGATATGGTGGAAACGCTTGGGCTTCCGCAGGCCTGTTTCCAAAAGATTGGAAAAATCAATGCCGCAGCAACGGATCGAGGCATTGCCCATAACCAAGGATATCAAGAACACCTCACGCATTTAAACGAACCCTATGAGATTTTGGATGATCACCAAATGCGTGAATTGACGGGCATAACATTCTATAAACAGGGACTTTTCACGCCTGGTGCGGTCATGTTGCAGCCTGCGCAATATATCCAAAGCCTAGGCGCGGCCCTTGTCAGCAATCGGGTCGCTATTTACGAAAATTCGCCCGTAACGGCCTTGGATCAGGTCGGTGGAATGTGGCGTGCTGAAATGCCCAAGGGCGCTATTTCGGCACCTACCGTGATCCTTGCCACCAATGGATTGGCGCAGGCTTTTGGATATTACAAAGCCCGCGTTGTTCACATTTATACCTATGCATCCATGACCCGCGCGCTTAGCACGGATGAGGTGCAGCGCTTGGGTGGGGCCCCGAATTGGGGATTTACGCCCGCCGATCCGTTGGGCACCACGGTGCGCCGAATATCTGGGATTGGCGGCGATCGCATCGTTATTCGCAACCGCGCCACGTATGAACCGCGCCTTTCGCCCAGTGAACGGCGTTTGCGCGGGGTTTATGCCCAACATGATGACTCATTCGATGCACGTTTCCCAATGTTAAAGGGTGTCGAAATGGAGCACCGCTGGGGCGGGCATTTGGCTTTGACCTTGAACGGGGTTGCGGGATTTGGACAGTTGGACGATGGTCTTTATTCCGCATGCCTGCAAAATGGTCTGGGCACGGTGAAGGGCACATTGCACGGGATGGCGATTGCAGAGATGTGTTTAAAGCATCCCTCGACAATCGTGGATGAATTACTGGCCGAACGCGCGCCCAAACGCTTGCCACCTGAACCCATTTCCGAAGTGGCAGCCACAATTCGCCTGAAATTAGGTGAACGTGCTGCGGGGCGGGAACTTTAGATTTCGGATCATAATCCGTTTGTGGTCCCCGTGGTTCCGACATAAGGTTCGTCAGAATATATGAATTGCACCTTTTGATGTCAGCGAAACCAACATCTTCACCACAAAACACCCATTGGGGCAAAGTCAGTATTGCGCTTTGTGCGGGACTGTTTGTGTCGATGCAGGTTGGCAAACTTGGGCCTGCGATCCCTGTGTTGCGCGATGACTTGGGTCTATCACTGGTGGATGCGGGATATGCCTTGTCGATTTTTACGCTTCTCGCGATTTTTCTGGCGGTTCCGCTGGGCGCATTTAGCACGTTTTTCGGGCGCCGCAGTATCATTGTTTTGGGGATCATATCCGTGATGATTGGCACCCTTGGATCCACGGCGATCACGCAGCCGTGGATGTTTTTGGTGCTGCGCGCGCTTGAGGGGTTTGGCTTTATCGCGATTGCCGTAAACATTCCTGCATTCATAACGCACTTGGCGGCCCCGCAGGATCGGACGCGCGCCTTGGGGGTGTGGAGCATCTATATGCCAACGGGCATGGCATTTGCGCTCCTCGTCTCAACGCCGTTTTTAACGCAGATCGGTTGGCGTGGTTTGTGGGTTGTGATGTTTTTATTGGCAATCCCATTGCTGATTGGGCTTTGGTGGGCGTTAGAGGAACCAAGCGCACAACAGACCCGCGAACCGCGTGCTGTCGCCCAGATGGTTGCCAACAGCTATCGTGCGCCGGGGCTATTGATGGTTGGGGCCTGCTTTGGGGTTTATACCTTTCAATGGGTGACGATTATGCAATGGTTGCCCAGTTTCCTGAATGAAGAAGTTGGACTGACCCTAGAACAGGCCATCTATTTCACGGCCGCTGTGGTGTTTATGAATGGACCTGGGTGCTATGTTGGGGTTCGGTTTGCGGCGCAGGGCATGAAATCGTCTTCCCTGATTATCATTGGGGCTGTGACAATGGCGGTGCTTACCTTTGCCATATTTGGGGCAGGGGTGCCGCCCCTGATGCGCCTGATCCTATGTATGATTTATTCCTTCATCGGCGGGTTTATCCCCGCAAACCTATTCCTATTGGTGCCGCAATATGCCCCAGACCTGCGCCACGTCAGTATTGGAAATGGCATATTGATGCAGGGCTCAGCACTTGGCCAAACCCTTGGCGCGCCCATCGTTGCGGCCTTGGTTACTCAAGCAGGGGGGGATTGGGGCGTTGCAATTTGGCCCATGCTGGTGATGTCGATGTGTGTTTTCATGTTGGGATTATTCGGGTTTCGCAGATCAAATTTGTGATCTTATAAGCGCGTAGGAAATAATTGCCCTCGACATAGAAATCGCTTTTCCACAAGATCAAATTATAGTGATATTTGAATTGGAGCGGTACATGAAAAAAGCATTTTTTATAGCCATTGGTTCTATCGTCTCCACACTATTAATATATGCGTTTGCTGCAATTGTTGGTGCCATTATTCCAAATGGGGAAACAGGTGGTGGCAAGGGAAAAATTGATGTGCATCTTGTCTCTGGTCCAATCCATTATGATGTCTTGTTGCCCGCGACACCCCAAACCCGACAGACGTTCGCGTTTTTGGAACAGGCAGGGGTTCCGATCAACTTGTCAGGGGTCGAATGGATTTTAGTCGGGTGGGGTGCAAAAGGGTTCTATATTGAAACGAAGGAGTTTTCTGACATGAAGGCATCCACCGTCGCGCAGGCCGTTATCGGTGATGATGCGGTTATGCATTTTGCGGCCGTTGGAAATATCGACGGGATCGAAACAGAAAGATTGCGGTTAACCAGCGCGGAATATGACACACTGGTGTCGCAATTATTGGGATCATTACAATCCTACGATGCAATTCCAAATGCGGGTTATACGACTTCAGATGCGTTTCTCCGCCAAGGGACATTTCAATATTTTCAGAACATGCAATGTTTGGCTTGCTCATGTGTTGAAGGAAAGCGGAATTCGGTTTGGGGCTTGGACACCTATTCCTCTGTCTGTTTCTTTATCACATTCAATGTTTCAGGCTGAGTAATCCGTGCCCTTTTTCTTTTCACGATGTTTGATGTGGGCTATGTTAACCAACAACAGAAATGAGAGAACACTATGATTGAAGAGCCAAAACTGATCAGAATAAAGCGCAATACACCGCGCCCGACGACAGCGCAGATTGCAGCACTGGGCAATGTGCCGACAGGGGTGGTGAATGATGCGCTGTGGGGGCGCGGGGCGCTGAATAAGGATATCAAACCTGTAGATCCCTATGGTCAAATGGGTGCGCAAGCGGTGGGTTCTGCCTTAACTGTTGAAACGGGGCCTGCGGATATTTTGGCCTTGTTGGCCAGTTTGGCCTTTATCCAGCAGGGGGATATTGTTGTCCAATCCTTTGGGGCGCATCAGGGTTGTGCCGCGGCGGGCGACCGTGTTTCGGGCATGATGAAAAACTGTGGTGCTGTTGGGTTTGTAACTGATGGCCCCATGCGCGATCTGATGGGCCTGCGCGAAGTGAACCTGCCCAGTTGGTGCACTGGGCTGACCCCTGCATCGCCCTTTGCCAAAGGTCCAGGAACCGTTGGATTTGATGTCCAAGTGGGTGGCCAAACCGTGCGTAGCGGCGATGTGATTGTGGCCGATTTGGATGGGGTTGTTGTGATCCCACTGGATGAATTGGACGCCATCACAGCGCGCTGTCACGAAATCCTAAAGTTGGAAACGGATCTAGACGCCAAAGTGCGTGAAGGGCTGACCGTGCCCCAAGAGATCAAAGATTTGCTGGCCAGCGATCAGGTATCTTTTGAAGATTGAACGCTGAATTTATGTCTTAGCGACTGAATTTTATCCGTCAGTTCCGGGCACCCAGCCAATCGTTAGATTGGCAAGGCGTTGCCCGCCTCGTCAAACCGCAGGTTTGCCTACTGCAAAACAGGCGGCGCTTTCGTTGCCACCTCGGGCAGATGACCAAAAAAAGCCGCCTCTTTGGGCGGCTTTTCGTTTGTATGGTGCGGACGCTAGATTGCGGCCAATTCCTGTTCCAGGTCTTTGATCTCGGCGCCGCCGGCCATGAGGCGTCGGATATCTTCGCCCTCAAGCTCGGCCTTGGTGCCTGATCCGATCACTTCACCCAAAGCAAGGAAGGTATAGCGATCCGCAATCAAACGCGAATGGATTTCATTGTGCGTGATAAAGATAATCGCAATATCCCCCCGCGCACGCACCCGTTTGATTGTTTTAAGAACTTCCATCTGCTGCTTTTGTCCAAGCGCAGATGTGGGTTCGTCCAAAATCAAAACCTTGGCCCCGAAATAAATCGCACGCGCAATCGCCAATGTTTGACGTTGTCCGCCCGACATGGTGCCAACAGCCTGTGTGGGATCCGAGAAATTGATGCCGATTTTCAACATTTCATCATGGGCAATTTGGTTCATTTCGTCCATGCGAAGTGCCCCAAAGCGTGTTGTCAGTTCACGCCCCATGAAAAAGTTGCGCGTCACGCTCATCAACTGGTTGACCGCCAAATCCTGATACACAGTGCCGATGCCCGCCGCCGATGCATCGCGGGGATTGCGAAACGTCGTTGGCTTACCTTCGATATAGATCGTGCCGCCAGTGGGTTCATGCACACCAGATAGGATTTTGATCAGGGTTGATTTCCCCGCACCGTTATCCCCCAAGAGCGCGTGCACCTCGCCCGCGTGAACCTCAAGGTCGACACCATTTAACGCCGTGAAGGGACCAAATTTTTTAACGATGTTTTCAACGCGCATATAGGCTTGTTTAGACATGATTAGATCCCTCCTGTGATACGTTTGCGGATGCGTTCGTTTGCAAACACAGCGGCCAATAGAACGGTGCCAACGAAGACACGGAACCATGCACCGTCAATCCAAGGAATAAAGAACACGGCGTTCGCCACAAGACCAAAGGTGACCGCCCCAAAGATGACACCAACGATGGACCCAAATCCACCTGTCATCAGGATACCACCCACAACGGCAATCGCGATCGCCTCTAGCTCTTTGAACATACCCTTAGCGGCATCGGATGAATTGGTATCAAACACCTGACAGGTTGCAAAGATCGTCGCGCAGAAGGCAGAGAACATGAACAAACCGATTTTCACACGGTTCACGGGCACACCATTTGCGCGCGCGCTTTCCTTGTTATCCCCCGTTGCATAAATCCAGCTGCCCAATTGTGTGCGCGCCAATACGTACCATGCAGCGCCCGCGATAATGATGAACCACAATAGACGGGCATCAAACCCTGTCACCCATTGTTCCATTTTACGGTTGATGTTCAAGAAGCTCAGGAAATTGATCATGTCCAGTTTTTCGGATTTGGTCATCTCGGCGGTGAATTCTGCACCTGCGGAAACCTGTGTTCCGACCCAGTACCATGCATCAAAGAACCAACCAAACACCTCGCCGCCCATTTGTTCGGCAAACCAGCTTTCTTTTTTGAAATCAGGTAGGCCAGAAACGTTGGTATTTTGGTTGATTAGGCGGAAACAGACCTCGGTCAAACCACGCAAGAAAAACCAAAACGCAAGGGTCACGATGAAACTGGATAGGCCTGATCGGACCACGATGTTGCCGATCAACCAGCCAAAGGCCAAGGTCATACAAAGCGTGATCAAAAAGGCCAGAAATGGTGTTGCCTCGCCCAAACCAAAGGGAAGCCCCCATTTCATCATAATGGCAATCGACATACCCGCAAAGGCGATCATTGGCCCAATCGATAGGTCAAATTCACCCGCAATCATCAAAAGTGCGGCACCAACTGCAATGATGCCCAACTGCGCGATGATTGCGATGTTATTCTTTAAACCCAACGCGTTAAATGCCTTGCCGTTTGATGCAAAGGCCAGCGCCAGAATGATGATGATCATAACAACGAATGATCCAATCTCTGGGCGGCGCAGCATGCGTTGCAGCCAACCTTCGCGTTGAAGACGGTCCGATTCACTCCGTTCCGACATAATATCCCCATTTATTATCTTTGTTATGAAAACAGGCGGGAACTAGCCCGCCTGTCCGTATCACATGATGTGATAAATATTAGCGGTTCACACCAGCTTGGCTTGCAACTGAAGCTGCGTTTGACGCATCAACAAAGCCTGGGCCTGATGGGATGTTCGCACCTGGCAACATACCTGCGTTTGTGTTGTACAGGTGAAGAACGATCACCGGCATATAGCCTTGTAGACGCTGCTGCTGGTCGATTGTGAATGCTGCATCGCCAGCCTGGATCATGTCCATAACTTCTGGTGATAGGTCAAAGCATGATAGGTGTACGTCTGCACCTACGTCTTTGATCGCTTTGTTTGCTGCTGCACAGACGTGTGGACCAACTGCTAGAACACCGTCGATTGATGGGTCTGCAGAAAGTGCTGCCGCTGTACGTGTTTCGATCTGTGTAACGTCGTTTGAAACGTCGATCATGTTTAGATCGCCACCAAGACCAGAGAAGTAACCTTCACAACGGTCAACTAGCGCTGTGTTGAATGCTTCTTGGTTCAAACATAGGCCGTTTGTTACACCTTCTGCTTTCGCACGTGCACCTGCTTTTTCACCTGCAAGACGCTCTGGCTGACCAACGTGCATCAATGCGCCAACGGCTGCTGATGATTCAAGACCAGAGTTCATGGTGACAACAGGGATACCTGCGTCTGCTGCTGCGCGAATCGCGCCGCCCAATGCGTCCGCATCAGGTAGGGATACGATGATCCCATCTGGGTTTGACGCCGCTGCGGCTTCGATCAATTTCGCCATGCCTGACATGTCGCCTGATGGATCAAAGTTGTATTCGAACTCTGCACCAATCGCGGCTGCCGCATCACGACCACCTTTTTCCACAACTGGCCAGAATGGGTCAGTACCTTGTGTGTGTGTGATCATGACATAGCGCTCTGCCATTGCCATTGTTGAAACAGTTGCTAATGCCGCTGCTGCGGCCAATAGTTTTTTCATAACTTTTCCTCCCGAGTGCCTTCGCGGCACGATTTTTTCGCGGGATGCGTGTGCATCCAACGCCGATAGCGTTAACATTTTGACGATGCATTGCAAGGGTTTATTTGCGGAAATCTGTGAAATTTGTTGTGCGCATCACAAATGACTAGAAATTTGGCAGAACTGCATAATATTGTTGGATTCACTCAACTTATCACTGGACAATCACCATGGATTTTATGCAGCAAAAGGCGGACGCGCTAACACAATCTGGGGTTTTTTCGGGGATTGAGTGGCGCGTTGATCAGAATGCTGAGACCCTGTTCACAGGTCGATCAGGACTGCAAGATGTTCAAACTGGATCAGGCATACCAGATCAGGCCATTTACCGAATTTATTCAATGACCAAACCGATTGTGTCGGTGCTTGCATTAATCCTGATAGAGCAGGGCGTGTTTCGTTTGAATACACCCTTATCGGAATTGGACCCGAGGTTTTCAAAAATGCGGGTCTTGGGCACGGACGGGCATTTGGCACCGGCTGATGGTGTCATTACGATGGAACACTTGCTGACACATCGTGCTGGTTTTTCCTATGACTTTACGGTTGGCTGTCCTGCTGCACCCTATTACCGCGCGGCGGATATTATGGGCGATGGCGCGCGGGATCTGTCCGACCTGGCAGGGGCAATTGCGGAACAACCGCTGGTTTTTAATCCCGGACAATCCTGGCTTTACAGCGTCTCAACCGATGTTCTGGCCCATGCGATTGAATGCGCCACTGGAAAGCGGATTGATGACCTATTGGCTGAACATATTTTTGAACCGCTTGGGATCGTCGATACAACATTTTGTCTGAACCCCGATCAGCAAGGCAGGCTCATGGCCATTTACGGCCCGCGTTCCATGTCTTCGCTGCCTGTATTGCAAAAAATGCCACATGATCTGTCGGTTCAAGCGGATCTGGGGGCGTCCCATCCACTGTTCGATCCAAATTTTCGTCGGGGCGGATACGGGCTTTATTCAACGGTGTCTGATTATATGGCATTTGCTAATATGTTGCTAACAGGGCGTGCGCCCAACGGCGATGTCATACTCAGCTCTGCCATGATGGACATGGCGCGTGCGGTGCGGGTCAGTTTTTTGCACAATACATTCCGTATCAATGATGAGCCGTTTTCAGGATATGGTTGGGGATTGCTTGGCCGTGTGATGGAAAACATCGGACAGGCCCAATACCCAACATCGCATGGGGAATTTGGCTGGAGCGGGGCCGCCGCAACCTATTTCTGGGTGGATCCCAAGCGCCAAGTCTCAGGTTGTGTCATGACCCAATACATTGGGAGCGAACATCCCTTGGGCAATATGATGCATACCGCCGCGATGCGTATGCTGGGGTAACGACCGCGTCTACAATCAAATTGTCGACAATTGCATACAACTGTGCTATACCTTGTCTTGTGTACAACAGTGTAGCCAACGCAATATGTCACGATTTTTGATCCGAACACTCAGCTGTGATTGCGCCCTTGTCGCCAGTTGTTTTCTGGTGGGATGGGTGGCTGCCTTTGCTTCTACCCAACCGATTGCAGTTCTGTTTTATCCTGCAGATAAGGTCGAGTTGTGCGACAAATACCACCCAAATATGACCTATAAAGACTGCATGAAGTGGTACTGAACACAAGTCGTGTGGCTTAATTTGATTCCTTTTTCCGACAGTTTGTGACGAATTTGTACATTGATTCGTCGCAAATGTTTTATTTTGTCTGCGGCTAACCATATGAAATTATATGGTTATTCATGTATACCATTGTATTTCTTGCCTTTTCCGAAATTTTGGATTGTTTCTTATAGGAAACATCACGATACAGGTATCGATTGCAGGAGTTTGACATGGCAAAGCCGAACACGACATTTAATCTGGACGTCAAAGATTTAGAGCTTATCGAAGATGCGCTGCATTCTGTCATCGCAAAACGCAGCAACGATTTGGTCAGCGCGGGAGACGCGCAAAACGCGACCGTTGACCGCGCCTCTGCCGAAGCTGAGATGAGCGAGATGCGTGATCTATTGGGCCGGTTGCACAACCAGAAAAATTGGTTCCGCCCGAAAACAGGCCACAGTTATATCGGCGGTTAACCCTAGTTTTCGTATCGCGTCGCACCGCGACGGTGCGTTTCGAAATTTAACGTCACATGCAATGGGTGATGCGCACGTTGGGTGCAATGGTGGCGTTCGCAGGTTTGGCAGTTTAGGCCGATTGGCGCAGGGTCCTGATCAAAACGATGCCCGCTTTCATCAAAATACGTGATGTCGTTTGCGAACTGTAATTCGCATCCCAAGGCCACAATCATCCGTCGATCCTGCGTTTTGCGGGAATAAACCGATCTATCTGTGGTCCGCGCGATTGTGGCATAGCGTGTCCCATCGGGCAATTCGACCGCCTGCGTCAAAACCACATTCGGGCTTTGTAACGCGTTATGGATGTTCCACACCGAACAGCGCCCGCCAAAATCGGCCAAAACGGCGTTGTTGGGGTTTACCCGTTTTGTGATGTTACCAGCACGATCCAATCGGATCAGGAAAAATGGAACGCCTTGTTTCCCACTGGCCTGTAATGTCGTTAGGCGATGCGCCACCTGTTCAAACGTAACAC
>JAKMGV010000338.1 GCA_022424725.1 Paracoccaceae bacterium | reverse complement strand
CCTTGGTTCATTTGTTCCCAAGAATGCGCCAAAATGCCAACAGAGCGTGACAAACAAAACAGCCCGCGGGCAAGGGGCGGGGCGAATCCCAGTTCGGCATAAATGACAGCGGTCGCACCGTCGATGTTCATTGGAATGGCCGTGCCCTTTTGTTCTCGTAATACTGTTTCAATCTCTTGCGCGATCTGGGAAAATTTGCCATCGCATGCCCCCTGACCCACGGCCTGATCCACCAATTCCATTAAACGGGGGGCGCGTGGATCTGTTGGTTTGTGAAACCGATGCCCATATCCTGGAATGATTTTGCCACGCGCGTCTTTCCATGCACTCAATGCATCTGACACAGGTCCATCGTACGCGATCACAAAATGAAACAGTTCAACCGCCTGTTCCCCTGCGCCGCCATGCACATCCCCCAACATATTCACCGCGCTTGCCATGGCGTTGTTCAGCGGCAATCCACAGGTCACCGCCATGCGCGCCGCCGCGATTGAGGGGGCTTGGGGCCCGTGATCAACGGCGGATACCAATGCGGCCTCAAACAATTTAGATTGTGCCGCACTCGGGCGATCTCCGCGCACCATCATCCATATCATGTCAGGAAAGCTGATATTCCCAATCAAATCTTGGATCGGCTGGCCGCGCAGTTCAATGCGTCCAGGTACCATGTCAATGATGGATGTTTTCCACCAATCTGCGACATCACTCATAATATGCCATCCTCTTGCAATGCCGCGATGTCATCGGGCGATAACCCAAACGCGCCCCACACCTCTTGGTTATGCTCTCCAAGATCGGGGGGATAATGCGCAGGCATGGGTTTGTCACCGTCGATGATTGCGGGTCCTGTTGCCACTTTGATCTCTTCAGCGTCCTTGGACAGGGTGGCGATCATATCGCGTTCTGCGATCTGTGCATCTTCCAAGACTTGTGGAACGCTTAAAACGGGGCCACTTGGCACACCGATGGCGTTTAACTCTGTCACCCAATCCTGCGCAGGGCGCGTTCTCAAAACCGTTTCGATTTCATGACGCAATGCATGACGATGCATTTTACGCATTTCGCGGGTCACATAATCAGGATGATCTAATAAATCCGTACGTCCGATGTGTGTAGCAAGCGATACCCACTGCTCATCCCGATTTGCAGCAATATTGATGGGTTGATCCGCCGTTGCAAAGGTCCCAGAGGGTGCAGAGGTGGTGTTTTCATTGCCATGCGCTGCGGGCTCAACACCCCCGATCAGATAATTAGACACCACCCACCCCATGGCAGATAGAACAGCATCGGACATTGAAACATCCAAAAATGCCCCCCGCGGCTCTGCGTTTAACGCAGCCGCGATTGACATGGCCGCGGCCATCCCGCCCGAGGTATCCGCGATTGGATAGCCCACGCGATAGGGTTTGGTTTCTGGCGATCCGGTGATGGACATCACCCCTGCGAACCCCTGAATGATTTGATCATAGGCAGGATCGCCATTGCGGGGCCCTGTTTGGCCAAACCCAGATATCGCACAGTAGATTAGATTGGGGTTTTCTTGACGCAGGACCGCGTAATCCAATCCCAAACGCGCCATGACGCCAGGGCGGAAATTTTCGACCAATACATCTGCGTTCCTGACCAGTTGTTTCAATAGGTCTTTTCCACGGGGATGTTTCATGTCCAAGGTGATGGATTTTTTCCCCGCATTTTGCGCAAGAAAACTAATCCCCATGCCCGCTGCATTTCGTTCAGGATCTGCGCCCAACACACGGGCCAAATCACCCGATCCAGGGCGTTCCACCTTGATCACTTCGGCCCCCATCAGCGCCAGTTGATAGCAACAATAGGGGCCCGCCAAGACGTTCGTGAGATCCAGCACACGAACGCCTTTAAGGAACTTAGTCGCCATCTGCGATCCCTGCTGCCTTGATACGAGCACGCCGTGCGCGATAGGATGGCAGCACCACCAAAACCAAGGATAAGATCAACAGACCCAGTGTCATCGGACGTTCCCAAATAAAGGATGCCCCATCATATAGGTTCATGGAACGGGAAAAGTTATCCTCAAGCATGGTGCCCAAAATAAACCCGATCAACAAAGGT
>JAKMGV010000337.1 GCA_022424725.1 Paracoccaceae bacterium | reverse complement strand
GGAGGGAAAAAGTTGGATTGTTTTTAACGCCGAGACCCCTCAACAAATTGCGGCGCTGAAACATCTAAAACCAGTCATTTATCAAACATTCGCGCCTTCGGTCACGGATCTACAGGCTGCGGGATATGATGTGGTGCAATCGATGCAATCGGATTTTGACGTGGCCGTAGTGCTACTGCCCAAAGCAAAAGCGCTTTCGCGGCACTTGATTGCCACGGCACAAAAATGCACAAACAGCGGATTGGTGATTGTTGATGGGCAAAAGGATGCGGGCATTGACCCCATTCTGAAAGACATTCGAAAACGCACATCGCTTGGGGGCGCGGTCTCAAAGGCGCATGGTAAAATTGCATGGTTTACAGGCGAAGTGAACTTATCGGATTATTTTGACAGTCCAAATTCGCTAGAAAATGATTTTAAAACCGTTGCGGGTGTTTTTTCCGCGGATGCGGCTGACCCTGCGTCTGAACTATTGCTCTCTGTACTGCCTCGGTTAACTGGAAACGTTGCCGATTTAGGTGCGGGTTGGGGGTACTTGACACGAAATCTTATCGAAATGCCCACAAAGCGCGTTATCGCCGTCGAGGCGGATTATCGCGCGATTGAAATAGCGCGGGTGAATGTTTCTTCGGACAAGGTTGAATTCGTTTGGGCGGACGCAACGGTGTGGCGCGCAGATAAGGCTTTAGATACAATTGTCATGAATCCGCCGTTCCATAATTTTGGTAAGGCTGATCCTGGGATCGGAATAGATTTCATCAAAACAGCTGTGAAATCGCTGAAACCGCAGGGCGATTGTTACATCGTGGCCAATCGCCATTTGCCGTATGAGCAAACTTTAAATGAATTGTTCCAAAACATGAGCGAAGTAACCAAAGACAATCGCTTTAAAGTTTTGTATGCCTCTAAACCAAAGCGAAAAGCTGGAATGTAGATCACTGGCACCCCAAGGAGTGTAAGATGAGTTTTTCAATTGACGGTAAAACCGCAATCGTCACAGGTGCAGCGAATGGGATCGGACTTGCCATTGCGCGGCATTTTGTTGAACAGGGTGCCAATGTGGTTTTCGCAGATATGGACGAAAAGCGCCTTAAGAAAGAAATTGAAGACATCGCGGAGCAAGAAAATGTCACGTATTTCGCGGGTGATTTACGAGAACGCCTAACGGTGGCGAATTTGTTGTCGGCGACTGTCGATGCATTTGATCAGATTGATATATTGGTCAATGCCTCGCGTCAGGTTATCCCAACCGATGCATTTGATCATAAAGATAGCAGTATTGAAACGCTGTTTGAGCAAAACGTTCTAACAGCTCTGCGTTTATCACAAGCTGTTGCCAAACGAATGAAACAACAGGTCGAGGTGCGGGATGATGAATGCATCGGAACGATCGTAAACCTAAGTTCCTTGGCTGCACAAAGGGCGCAACCCGAATTATTGGGCTATTCTGTGTCGACTGCAGCGCTGGATCAAATGACACGGTCTTTGGCACTTGCATATGCGGGCAGTGGTATTCGTGTGAATGCTGTGGCCTTCGCATCGCTTATGTCGGCAAGTTTGCAAGCGACCCTAAAAGAAAACCCAGATATGCGCAAAGACATCGAAGAGCACACGCCAATCGGGTGGATCGCATCTGCAAATGAAATTGTGGACACAGTTCAGTATTTGGCATCCGACGCGTCGCGTTTCGTCACGGGTCAGGTCGTGACCGTTGACGGTGGGCGTGGCCTATTGGATGCGGTCTCTGCACCCGCCCACTAAAGCCCTAGTTTTTCCATTCGAAGAAGTTGTTTGGAGTATTGTTTATGATTTTTCTTGCCATTTCTGTTCCGAGTATTTCGGCGTCTTCGATGGGGCATGATTGGTCATCGTTGATGGCTTCGCTTCCGTCTGGGCGCAGGACTTCGCCGCGCAGTCGCAGGGTTGATCCGTTGAGTTCAGCAAGCCCCGCGATGGGGGTTTCACAGGATCCGTCTAGGCCCCGTAAAAACGCCCGTTCTGCCGCCAGTCGATGACCCGTCGGAGTGTCATGTATAGCTGACAGTAATTCGGCGACGCGTGTGTCATCGCTGCGCCGTTCGATCCCAATGGCCCCCT
>JAKMGV010000024.1 GCA_022424725.1 Paracoccaceae bacterium | reverse complement strand
TGACCTGCATCGTCAAAATAGGTGACGGAACTGACCATTGCATCAGATTTGGCCCAAGCCAGTTTTCGCATGTCACCCGTTTTCAGAGCATCAAACTGTGATGCGTCGATGGCAAAAGCGGTGTTTGCACCCAGACCCAAGGCCGTATAAAGAAACAGTGACCTAAGTAATTTCATAAATCCTCCGAAAGGCGTCAACATGTCTGATACATCCTCAAACCAAATGTGGGGTGGCCGCTTTGCTTCTGGTCCTGATGCCATCATGGAAGCAATTAATGCATCAATCGGTTTTGACCAGCGAATGGCGTCCCAAGACATCCAAGGTTCAAGAGCCCACGCCGCAATGCTTGCCGCGCAGGGTATTTTGACAGATAGCGAAGCCGAGGCCATTCGGCTAGGGCTTCTCACGGTATTGTCAGAGATTGAAACAGGAAAATTTGAATTTTCCGCTGCACTTGAAGATATTCATATGAACGTCGAAGCGCGTCTGAAAACCCTAATTGGGGAACCCGCAGGGCGTTTGCATACGGCGCGGTCACGCAATGATCAAGTGGCAACGGATTTTCGTCTGTGGGTGCGTGATCAATATGATGCACTGGATGATGCGATTACGGCACTGATCCGTGCCTTTTTGGATCAGGCACAGTCGGGATATGATTGGGTGATGCCCGGATTTACCCATTTGCAAACAGCACAACCTGTCACATGGGGGCATCATATGATGGCCTATGTTGAAATGTTGGGTCGCGATCTAAGCCGTCTGCGCGATGCGCGGGCACGGATGAATGAATGCCCATTGGGGTCTGCGGCCTTGGCTGGAACATCCTTTAATATTGACCGTCACATGACGGCTGCGGAATTGGGATTTGCTCGTCCAACATCAAATTCATTAGACGCGGTCAGTGATCGTGATTTTGCATTGGAATTCCTGTCGTTTGCATCAATCTGCGCGATGCACCTCAGTCGCTTTGCAGAAGAATTGGTTATCTGGTCCTCGGCGCAATTCCGATTTGTGACCTTGTCAGATCGCTTTTCGACAGGCTCTTCCATTATGCCGCAAAAGAAAAACCCTGATGCGGCCGAATTGATCCGTGCAAAAATTGGGCGCATCTTTGGGGCAAATGTCGCCTTGATGATGGTGATGAAGGGGCTTTCGCTAACCTATTCCAAGGATATGCAAGAAGATAAGGAACAGGTGTTTGACGCGGCTGATAACCTGATGCTGGCACTTGCCGCGATGGAGGGCATGGTCAAAGACATGACCGCAAACCGCGATGCATTGGCGGCCTCTGCGGGATCTGGGTTTTCGACGGCAACGGATTTGGCCGATTGGTTGGTGCGTGCACTAAATATGCCGTTCCGTGATGCCCATCATGTGACAGGATCATTGGTTGCCATGGCCGAACAGGCGGGATGTGATTTGGCCGAACTTAGCCTGGAACAAATGCAAACTGTGTACTCCGACATCAATGAGGATGTTTATAACGTCCTTTCGGTTGAGGCCTCGGTTGCATCGCGCATGTCCTATGGTGGCACCGCGCCCGCGCAGGTGTTGGTACAAATCCAACGTTGGCGTGATCAGTTATGAAGCGGTTTTTGATGTCTCTTTCACTTGCGCTTTTGGTTTTTTCTTGCGGTGCGGACGGCGCGCCATATCTTTCGGATGCGGAAACAAGCGAATAATCCAGTCACGTCGTAAAATTGGTTTTCATAAAAACAGGATCACAAAATGAGCACGCTACAATTTGCCAAAGGAATTTCACGTTTGGGAACCGAGTCTGCCTTTACGGTATTGGCGCGTGCCCAACAGCTGGCAGCCAGTGGTCAAGACATCATTAACCTTGGCATTGGACAGCCTGATTTCAGAACGCCTGAACACATCGTGCAGGCGGGGATCAAGGCATTACAGGATGGTCATCATGGTTATACCCCCGCAAATGGTTTGCCCGTCCTGCGCGAGGCTGTGGCGGCAGATTTGGAAATACGTCACGGCGCACAGGTGAACCCAGACAATGTCATCGTCGTGCCAGGCGGCAAACCAACGATGTTCTTTGCCGTTCTCATGTTTGGCGAAGAGGGGGCAGAAATCATGTACCCCAACCCAGGTTTCCCAATTTATGAATCGGTTATCAAATATTCAGGCGCCACGCCTGTGCCCATCGCATTGAAAGAGGAAAATGGTTTCGCCTTTGATGCTGATACGGTTCTGTCGCAGATCACAGAGCGCACGCGCCTAATCATCATCAATTCGCCTGCAAACCCAACAGGTGGCGTCACGCCAAAGGTAGAGATTGATAAACTGGTTGCAGGGTTGGGGAAACATCCACAGGTCGCGATTTTATCGGACGAGATTTATTCACAGATGTTATATGATGGGCGCGAACACGTCAGCCTATTGAATTATCCTGAAATTCGGGACCGTTTGATTGTATTGGATGGGTGGTCAAAAACCTATGCGATGACTGGATGGCGCATGGGCTTTGCAGTTTGGCCCGATGCGATGGTCGAACCTGTGACACGTCTGTGCATCAATGATCATTCTTGCGTCAATGCATCTGCGCAATTTGCAGGGCTTGCCGCACTGACAGGTCCGCAAGATGCCGTGATCGAAATGGTCGCCCAGTTTGATGACCGCCGCAAGGCAATCGTTGCGGCACTGAATGATTTGCCGGGTGTGACATGTACGGATGCGGCAGGGGCCTTTTATGCCTTCCCTAATATTACGCAGACGGGTTTAACGGCAGCACAGGCGCAGGATCTGTTTTTGGATAAAGCTGGGGTTGCCACGATTGCGGGAACCAGCTTTGGCGCATATGGCGAAGGCTATGTTCGGTTTTCTTATGCAAATAGCAAAGAAAACATTCTACGTGCGATTGAACGTATTCGCGCAGTTCTATAATCACAGCGCGATGAATTAGGGTAAAAGTCCATGGATCACTTTTTATATAAAAACGGCGTGCTGCATGCTGAGGATGTTGCGATCCCCGATATCGTCGCGTCGGTTGGGGCGCCGTTTTATGTGTATTCAACGGCGACACTGACCCGTCATTTTCAGTTGTTTGATGATGCATTGGCAGGCATGGACCATTTGGTTTGCTACGCGATGAAGGCCGCGTCAAATCAGGCGATTTTGCAAACGCTTGCGAAATTGGGCGCGGGCATGGATGTTGTTTCAGGGGGCGAATACGCCCGTGCGCGGGCCGCTGGTGTGCCTGGGGAACGCATCGTCTTTTCAGGGGTTGGTAAAACACGCGATGAAATGCGGCTTGCGATGACAGGTGGCATTCGCCAGTTCAACGTGGAAAGCGAGCCTGAAATGGCTGTGCTGTCCGCAGTTGCAACGGAATTGGGGGTTAAGGCACCCATCACGATCCGTGTGAACCCCGATGTTGATGCAAAAACGCATGCAAAAATCGCGACAGGGAAGTCAGAAAACAAATTCGGCATCCCCATCTCTCGGGCGCGCGAGGTATATGCGCAGGCGGCGGCTTTGCCGGGTATTGATGTGATTGGGATTGATGTCCATATCGGTAGCCAGTTGTCCCAGCTTGAACCATTTGAATTGGCCTATCAAAAGGTGGCTGAACTGACCGAAACATTGCGGGCAGATGGCCATGACATCCGTCGTTTGGATCTGGGTGGCGGCTTGGGCATCCCCTATACGCGTTCAAACGAAGCGCCGCCATTGCCCACAGATTACGGCGCCATGGTAAAACGCGTGTTGGGACATTTGAACTGCGAAATCGAAATCGAACCGGGCCGATTGATTGCGGGGAATGCAGGTATTCTGGTGTCGCAGGTCATTTACGTGAAAGAGGGTGAGGATCGCAAATTCCTGATCCTTGATGCCGCGATGAATGATTTGATCCGTCCTGCGATGTATGATGCGCACCATGATATTGAACCCGTCATCGAACCACAGGCGGGGGCGGAACGTGCCACATATGATGTCGTCGGTCCCGTTTGCGAATCTGGGGATACATTTGCCAAGGGCCGCGAAATGGCACAGATGAACGCAGGTGATTTGGTCGCCTTCCGCTCGGCCGGGGCCTATGGCGCGGTGATGTCCAGTGAATATAACACACGGCCCTTGATCCCAGAGGTGATGGTCAATGGTTCGAAATTCGCGGTGATCCGCTCACGTCCATCATTTGACGAAATCATTAATCGCGATACCATCCCAGAGTGGCTATAGTGTCAGTATCTAGGGTCGGAGGTATCTCTGTCAGGGTTTCAACATCTACGTAGCGTGCCGCGTGCGCGTTGGGCCATTTGGCTAACCTACGCAGCTTTGGTTGCGCAGGGATTTATGCGTGCCTTCTGGCCGCTTTATTCAATCGTGTTGGCAACCGCTGGTTTATATTTTCTCGGCCTTGCGGAATCGCTGTCGATTGAGGCGGTTTGGATCCTCTCTTTAACGATTGGATTGTCCCTGATCTTGGCCATCTATCGTGGGCTTCGCACTCTCTCATTGCCGACCTTGTTTGATGCTGAACGCATCGTGGATCAGGCCCTGCGCAATCATCCGATTTCTGTTTTGCGTGAAACTGGATTTGTTGGAACGAACCACCAAGGCGCAGACGCACTTTGGGCCGCGCATATGGATCAAATGCAACAAGAGGCCCAGAAGGCAAAAACGCAACCTGTTGATTTTCGCCTATCACGCATGGACCCGTTTGGGTTGCGCTATATCGCATTGTTGTTTGCCACGATGGGTGTTTTGTTTGGATCCCTTGCACGCGTGGCTGACTTGGCGATTTCACCTGCCTCCGCCATGCAAATGCCCAATGCCATCACATGGGAGGGTTGGGTCACGCCGCCTGATTATACAGGATTGCCCCAACTCTATCTGAATGATCTGACGGACCGCGACACATTGGAATTGCTGGCAGGATCACGTATTTTGATCCATTTTTACGGTGCTGTGGGCGATCACATCCTAACCGAAACCGTGTCTCGTCGTATTCAGGATGTTCCGCCGGCAACCGATCAGAAACAGGAATTCACCATCGCGCAAGCGGGTGAGATTGCGATTACTGGTCAAAATGCACAGGTTTGGTCTGTGACCCTACGTGCCGATGACAGGCCCACAGTTACGCTGGATCAGGCATTTGAAACAGATTTCTTTGGCGTTTCAAAACTGGGGTATCGTGTGATGGACGATTATGGTGTGACAGAAATCAGCGCAAAAATCGTGCTGGATATTGATCAGCTTGATCGCAGATACGGACTTCGCGTTTCCCCAGATACAAACGAACCGATGATCGTCGAAATCCCTCTGCCCATCGCGGGGAGCCGGAAGGATTTTGCCGAAATTTGGCAATCGGATTTTTCAAAAGACGTCTGGGTGCATATGCCCGTTGTCATGACCTTGTCTGCGCGTGACGCCGCGGGGCAATGGGGACAATCAGATCCCATGATGTTGGATTTGCCGGGGCGTCGGTTTTTTGATCCTCTTGCCTCTTCGATCATCGAAATGCGGCGCGATTTACTGTGGTCTCCGAAAAATACAGATCGCGTCGCCCGCATGATGCGGATGGTGCGCTATCAGCCAGAAACAGAGTTTCGGGACAGCGCGGATTTAATGCGGTTTTCCGTAATCCTAGATGCCTTGGAAATTGCGCGTGACGACGGTATCTTGGATGCGAAATTACCCCAGATCACTGAAGATTTGTGGTCGCTTGCCATTGAGATTGAAGAGGGCGATGTTGATGATGCCCTTCAGCGCATGCGCGAAGCGCAAGAACGCCTAAGCCAAGCGATGAAAAATGGGGCCTCCCCCCAAGAGATTGAACGCCTGATGCAAGAGCTGAAAGAGGCGAATGAAAATTACATGCGCCAATTGCGTCAACAAAGCGAACGCGCCGAACGCAATGAATTTGATCAATCGACCCCCGGCGAACAAATGAACATGGACATGGCTGACATTCAGGCCATGATGGATCGCATCCAAGAATTGATGGAGCAGGGCCGCATGGCCGAAGCCCAGCAAGCCTTGGAAGAATTACAACAGATGATGGAAAATCTGCGCCTAAGTGAAAGCAATCAGGGCGGAGAAGGCGGGCAAAGCAGCGCCCAAGGGTTGGCCGATCTTCTGCAGGATCAACAAGATTTATCGGACGATGCGTTCAATGATCTACAAGAAGAGTTTTCAAACCCGAACGGCCAAGAAGGCCAAGGCGAACAAAACGGAGAAAGTGAACAGCAGCAGGGCCAAGGCGAACAGCAGGGCAGCGATTTTGCAGATCGTCAGGGCCAGCTTCGCGAACGTTTAGAAAACGAACGTTCAAACATCGAAGGTGCGATGGGTGACGAGGGTCAAGATGCACAGCGCTCATTAGAGCAGGCGGATCGCGCCATGCGCCGTGCCGAAGAGGCGCTTGAAAATGGGGATTTGGACGGAGCTGTCGATCAGCAGGCGCAGGCGATGGATGCCTTACGTCAGGGGATTCGCGATGTTAATCGCGCCCAGCGTTCAGAAAATTCGGACGTGCAACAAGGCAACAGCGATCAAGAAACGGGACAGGGGCGTGATCCATTGGGGCGCCCGCAAGGGGGCGAAGGATCCTCGGGTACAGCAGAGGCACGCCGCGATGGTCAAGACCCAGAAGCGCAAGCCGCCGAATTGTTAGAAGAAATTCGCCGCCGTGCAGGCGAACGGGACCGCAGCGAAAGCGAACGCGATTACCTTAAACGCCTGTTAGATTTGTTCTAACTATTGCGCGCGCGTGCTTGGTCCGCTTGGGCCTGCAACCACGTCAAAAATCCCGAAGTTTGATCCGACAATGCTGCGCGCCATTGATCAATTTGTGCAACATAGGCATCTAGATAGGGGGCAAGTTGCGGGACGTTTGATGCGATCAAATCGGCGTAGGCATAGACCGCAACCACCAACAGCAACAGGATGATGGCCGCACGAAACCCACGCCGACCTGCGGCATTTTTTTGCGCCTGTGTTTCGGGCTCTTCTTTGTTCGCTGATTTTTTATCCCGTCGAAGGGTCGAATTTATTTCTTCAATATCTGGCAACAGATCACGGCGGGATGCTGGCGCATCTGATGCCGTATCTTTGTACATTTCATCCAGATCGTCCAACTTTGGGTCTATATACCCGCTATTCTTGGGTTGTGGATCAGATGTGGGTTCATCCGCATCAAGGGCAAATTCGTCTTGATGTTCGAATGTTTCAGCCGCGCGTTGTTCGCGTTCACGCTGGGCTTCTTCGCGCAGGATATCCGCAACAGAGGGGTCAATTTCGCGTTTGCTGCGCTCATGCGTGATCGCAGGCGCAGGCGTAATTTCCGGATCATCCTCTGCAATTGTATCCAGTTCTTGATCAAGAGCGCGTTCAAATTCATCGTCAATCGGTTCAGGTTCGGGAACCGCATCAGATTGTGAGGAGACTGGTGCCGCCTCTGGCTCTGTCTGCGCGAAATGCTCCTTTAGCGTTTGTGCAACATCCGTTTGTGGTTCGGCGTTAGGATGGGTTTGAAACCATGTTTCCTGACAGTTGGAACATTGCACATCTCGCCCCTCGGCAGGAATGACATCCGCCGGCACTTCATATTGGGCCGAACAATTCGGGCAGATCAGTCGCATTTCATCCCCTAAATCAAGCTCTTCTCTTGCATGCCTATCTATTATTCTATGAATATCAGTTACATCAGAAAAGTGCTAAAGGTAAATAAATGTCTGATTGCATCCTGTGCGGTGCTCAGGCACAACAGGGCAGCGACGTTAAAAGTGGGGCGGATGTGATAGAATTAGACGGAGTGGCCTATAGCTACGGGGGTGGTGAACTACTCTCGGATATGTCGCTTGCGATCACACCAGGTGCATTTTATTTTCTAACGGGTCCGTCGGGCGCGGGAAAAACCACATTTTTGAAAATGTGCTATGCTGCTTTGAAACCCACATCGGGTGCATTGAAATTGTTTGGTCAAGACGTGCGCACAATGGAACGCAATGATATCGCGTTGGTGCGCCGTCGCATTGGCGTTGTGCATCAAGATTGCCAATTCATTGACCATCTTAGCGTCGCGGATAACATTGCACTTCCCTTATCTGTTTCAGGACAAGATAACTGGGATGATACCACCAACCTGAAAGAATTGTTGGCGTGGGTCGGGCTTAGCCATCGGGCAAATGCCCTCCCCCCTGAATTATCGGGGGGGGAACGACAACGCGCGGCCCTTGCGCGTGCAATAATCATGTCGCCCGATATTGTGTTAGCCGACGAACCGACAGGCAATGTGGATTGGGAAATGTCCGAACGTTTGTTGCGGTTGTTATTGGAATTGAACCGTATGGGGAAAACCGTGGTCATTGCCAGCCACGACCTAAGCCTTATTCGATCGGCCAAATCACAGGTTCAGGCGCGGGTTCTGCGGATTGCGAATAAACGTCTACAGCTTGCGGGTGCGAACTTATGAGCGCGCTTTTTTCGACCCTTGCCGCGTTATTCGTGGGCGATTTGCAACGTGATCGCGTTGTCCCTGCCAGCGGATATACTTCGACGTTGACCAGTTTAACCGCGGCTGCAATGGCGTTTCTGGTAGTTTTTGCATTGGCACTTTCCCTTGCATCCTATCGCTTGGCTCAGGACTGGTCCAAGGCGTTGGAACAATCCGCAACTTTGCGCATTTCGGCCCCTGTCGAACAATTGGATGCACAGGTTGCCCGCGCGATTGAAATTTTGGAAACCACGCCTGGTGTTGCCTCGGCACGTGCGCTCAGCAGTGAGGAGCAGTCCGATTTATTGACTCCTTGGCTGGGGGTCGATGTTCCCTTTGATAAACTGCCCCTGCCGCGTTTGATTGAAATTGTTCAGACGCCTGATGGATTTGATCCGCAAGGTTTGCGTTTGCGCCTAACGGGGGAATTGCCCAGTGCGGTGTTGGACGACCACGTACGTTGGCGCCGTCCATTGGTTCAGGCGGCGAACTGGCTTTCTGTGCTTGGGGTGGTGGCCATTGGCTTGATTGGATTGACCAGTGGCGCGATGATCATTCTGGCGGCACGCGCGGCATTGGCAGCCAATGCACAGGTGATCACTGTGTTGCGCCTGATCGGGGCAACAGATGCCTATATCGAGGCCGCCTTTGTGCGACGGTTTGCGTTTCGCACATTTATCGGCGCTGTTGTGGGCACTGTAATTGGGGCGGGTGTTGTCGCGCTCTTCCCCGGCGAAGAAGAACAAGCCGCTATATTAACGGGTCTGCGGTTAAGTGGTGTTGAATGGATGTGGCTGGTACTGATCCCGCCCATTTTATCCTCGATCGCATTTAGCGCGACACGATATGCGGCGAACCGCCTTTTAAAAGGACTGACATAAAATGTTTCAATGGCTTCGATCTTTGATCTTTACTGTGCAAATGTATCTGATGATGGCGGTCATTGGGATCGGCATGCTGCCATTGGCACTATGGAAACAGAAATATGTTTATTTAACCGTTCATACCTATTGCCGCTGGGTGATTTGGACCGCAGGTTGGATGGTTGGCCTGAAAACCGAATTTCGTGGCAAGCCCCCAACAGAAGAGGCCTTGGTTGCCGCCAAGCACCAAAGTTTCTTGGATGTTCTGATGATTGCGTCACAAATTCCACAGCCCAAGTATATCATGAAATCCTCGCTTAAACATGTTCCTGTTTTGGGGTGGTTTGGGAAACTGACAGGATCGGTTCCCGTTGAACGGGGCAAACGCGCAGAAGCGATCAAACAAATGATGGACGGCGTCAAAAGCGGAAAGGTCCCAGGGGGCCAGTTGGTGATTTACCCCCAAGGAACACGCGTTGCCCCGGGCGATCATAAACCGTATAAGGTGGGTAGTGCGGTGTTATACACTGAATTGGGGCAACGGTGCTATCCTGTGGCCTGTAATGTTGGCGTATTTTGGCCGCGCTATGGTATTTTGAAAAAGCCGGGGACAGCGGTCATAGAATTCCTTGATCCGATTGAACCGGGATTAGAGAAAAACGCGTTCATGTCGCATCTAGAGGACGTGGTTGAAACGCGTTCAAAGGAATTGATGCGCGATGCTGGATTTAAATTCGATTGAATATTTACAAACGGTTGAGGGGCTAGAGGCCCTCTATGGGGATGCGGCTCCTGCTTCGATTAGAAAAGTTGTGGATCGGATCACGCCGAAATATTGGCAGTGGATATCATCATCCCGCTTCTGTGTTCTGACAACGGTGGGTCCTGCGGGCACTGACGGCAGTCCGCGGGGGGATGATGGTCCAACTGTCATTGCACTTGATGAACACACACTGGCAATGCCCGATTGGCGTGGAAATAATCGATTGGATAGTCTTCGCAATATTGTTGAGGACGGGCGCGTGTCGCTATTGTTCCTGATCGGTGGGGAAAATTTTGCGGTTCGGGTGAATGGAATTGCGCGCCTAAGTGCCGACGCTAAATTGTGTGCATTATTCGAAAAGGACGGGCACATCCCCAAAACCGTCATCGTGATCAAGGTGGTTGAAATCTATTCGCAATGTTCACGTGCCTTGATGCGCTCGGGCCTTTGGTCGCAAACCCGCCCATCGGATTTGCCCACTGCAGGTGATTTGTTAAAAGAGGCGAGCCAAGGGGACTTGGGTGGCCCCCAATACGACAGCGATCAGGCCAAAAGATCCATGAACACATTATGGAGCGATGGATATGCCAGCACTTAAGCCAACCGACTATTTTGGTGAAATCATCTGGTTGGGGCAGGTGGGCAATCGCGATGCAGGTTTGCGATCAACGTCAGCACAATCATTGTCCTTGGGTTTTTCAGGACCCGCGGGGGAAACTCATGGCGGGCTAACGCGCCCATCCTGTTCGCGCGTGTTGTTACAATATGAACGTGGCACCGAAATCCGCAATGTGCGCCAACTCTCTATCGTCAGCGAAGAAGATTTATCCGCAATCGCCGATGAAATGGGTATCGCGCACCTTGATCCGTCATGGATTGGGGCCAGTGTTGTGCTGCGCGGCATTCCAGATTTTTCGCATGTTCCCCCATCCAGCCGTTTGCAAAATGATGCGGGAACGACACTGAGCATTGATATGCAAAACCGCCCCTGCCATTTGCCTGTGGCCGAAATTAAGGTGGATCACCCCAATGAGGCAAAGGGGTTCAAAGCCGCCGCATGGGGGCGGCGGGGTGTCACGGCCTGGGTCGAGCGTGAGGGCCAATTGGGTGTCGGGGATCAATTGCGACTTCATGTTCCAGATCAACGGGCCTGGTTGGAACAAAGTTGATTGTGCCGTCGATCCGTTTCCCATCAGAAACCTAACTGTGCCATCTCGCCGCAGTTTGGTTCGAAAATGTCGGAAATGCAGGTCGCATCCGAAAAAGGAGTCAGTATACCCACGCGAGAGAAACCACACCCGTGGAGTAGGGAGTCACCGATGAGCCACAAATCTGATATAGAAATCGCCCGCGAGGCAAATAAGAAACCAATCCAAGAGATTGGTGAAAAACTGGGCATTCCAACCGAACATTTGCTGCCCTATGGCCACGACAAAGCAAAAGTTGGTCAAGAGTTCATCAACTCTTTGCAGGGACGCAAAAATGGCAAGCTGATCCTTGTGACCGCGATTAACCCAACACCAGCGGGTGAGGGTAAGACCACAACAACCGTGGGTTTGGGCGATGGCCTGAATGCAATCGGTAAAAACGCGATGATCTGTATCCGCGAGGCGTCCTTGGGTCCAAACTTTGGGATGAAGGGCGGCGCCGCAGGTGGTGGTTACGCACAGATCGTTCCGATGGAAGAAATGAACCTGCATTTTACAGGTGACTTCCACGCGATAACATCTGCGCACTCATTGCTATCGGCCATGATCGACAACCACATTTATTGGGGTAATGAATTGGACATCGATCTGCGCCGCGTCACATGGCGCCGTGTGGTGGACATGAATGACCGCGCTTTGCGTCAAATCACAGCATCCTTGGGCGGTGTTTCAAACGGTTTCCCACGCGAGGCAGGATTTGACATCACGGTGGCATCCGAGGTTATGGCGATCCTATGTTTGGCAACCGATTTGGCCGATCTACAGAAACGTTTGGGCGATATGATCGTCGCATACCGCCGTGACCGCAGCCCAGTATTCTGCCGCGATATCAAGGCAGATGGCGCGATGACTGTGTTGCTGAAGGACGCGATGCAACCAAACCTTGTGCAGACATTGGAAAACAACCCTGCCTTCGTCCACGGTGGCCCATTCGCGAACATCGCACACGGTTGTAACTCTGTCATCGCGACACAGACTGCGCTGAAATTGGCCGACTACGTTGTGACAGAGGCGGGATTTGGTGCGGACTTGGGCGCTGAAAAATTCATGAACATCAAATGCCGCAAGGCGGGGCTTGCCCCATCTGCGGTTGTTTTGGTGGCAACTGTGCGCGCCATGAAAATGAACGGCGGTGTTGCGAAAAACGATTTGGGTGATGAAAACGTTGATGCGGTTAAAGCAGGGTGTTCAAACCTAGGCCGCCACATCGAAAACCTAAAATCATTTGGTGTTCCTGTGGTTGTTGCGATCAACCATTTTGTCAAAGACACAGATGCAGAAATCGAAGCCGTCAAAGAATTTGTTGCCAGCCAAGGCGCAGAGGCGATTGTTTCCAAACATTGGGCAGATGGGTCCGAAGGATCAAAGGAACTTGCCACACGCATTGCGGAAATCGCGGATGCGGATATGGCAAACTTTGCCCCACTTTATGCAGATGACATGTCATTGGCAGACAAAATCCGAACTGTCTGTAAACGCATTTACCGCGCGGATGAGGCCCTGATGGACAAGAAAATCCGCGATCAACTGCACCTTTGGGAAGAACAGGGATATGGAAACTTGCCAGTCTGTATGGCAAAAACACAGTATAGTTTCTCAACCGATCCAAACCTGCGTGGCGCACCTGATAACCACAGTGTGCCAGTACGCGAAGTCCGCCTAAGTGCGGGTGCAGGCTTCGTTGTTGTTGTCTGTGGTGAGATTATGACAATGCCTGGTTTGCCGCGCAAACCTGCAGCAGAAACCATTTGTCTAAATGATGAAGGCCTGATTGAGGGCCTCTTCTAAGACACCACTGGGGCGCGATGTTTTCGCGCCCTTTGTTTATTCAGAGCTGAATATAACGCCATTTGCGAGGAACCGATGAGCGCACAGATAATCGATGGCAAGGCATTCGCGGCCAAAGTACGCGGCCAAGTTGCAGAACATGTCACCCGTATCAAAGAAGAAAACGGCATCACACCGGGATTGGCCGTTGTGTTGGTGGGGGAAGATCCAGCCAGCCAAGTGTACGTGCGTTCAAAAGGCAAACAAACCGTCGAAGCGGGCATGAATTCCTATGAACATAAACTGGACGCCGATACATCGCAGGACGATTTGCTGAAACTGATTGCGGATTTGAATGCGGATAAGGATGTGCATGGAATTTTGGTTCAGCTGCCCTTGCCCAAACACCTGAACGAAGATTTGGTGATCAACTCAATCGCCCCTGAAAAAGATGTGGATGGGTTTCATATTTCAAACGTGGGGCTTTTGGGGACGGGACAAAAATCTATGGTGCCGTGTACGCCGCTTGGGTGCTTGATGATGTTGCGGGATTATCATGGGTCCTTGTCTGGTATGAATGCGGTTGTGATCGGGCGTTCAAACATCGTTGGCAAACCGATGGCGCAATTGTTGTTGGGCGATAGCTGCACTGTCACAATCACGCACTCACGGACCAAGGATTTGCCTGCCGTTGTGCGCGGCGCGGATATTGTTGTGGCGGCCGTTGGTCGCCCTGAAATGGTGCCAGGCGATTGGATCAAACCGGGTGCAACCGTGATCGACGTGGGCATCAACCGCATTGATAAACCAGAGGGTGGAACGCGCCTTGTTGGGGATGTGGATTACGCATCTTGCGCCGACGTTGCAGGTGCCATTACACCCGTTCCAGGGGGCGTTGGCCCCATGACTATTGCCTGCCTTCTTGCCAACACCGTCACCGCCTGCTGCCGCATCCACGGCCTTGTAGAACCAGAGGGTTTAACGGCGTAAAATTTGAAGTCGGACTAAAAATAGGGTCTGCGTTAAAACCGTAGTGTGAATTGCTGCAATTCAGGATCGCTTCACGACCTTACTTTTTTGCTATTTATTAAGCGCGTGGCATGGGGATAGCGAGCGCTTTGTTGCCCGTCAGAACGGCAATCGAATCGGGACGCATCAGATTGCATAGCGGTGCGGTATGGGCGTGCAGGCCGCCTGTATAGGTGCCATAGGCGGGCATAATCACGCGGTCGATGTCGATTAAAAATGCGGGTCTAACATAACTGCTGCCGCGCAGGTTTAGTCGCGCCTTGGGGTGGTAGTGGCCTGAAATTTCGCCACTGACCCCTGTTTTCGCCTCGTGTCGAAAAACAACCGGGGGCAGGGGCAATTCGGCCAAATGGCTGCCTGCGATTTCAACGGGGCCTGGATCATGATTGCCTTCGATCCAAATCCAACGACGGCCCGCCTGCAGTCGGGTTAGCCAAAGTTTTTCATTTTCGGGCAGGCCGCGTTCGGCCTCAAGATCATCAAAACTATCCCCTAAACAAACGACGGTTGTGGCGCCTGTCGCGCGTAAATCCGCCTCAAGCCGCAAAATGGTGTCAGTGGTTTCATAGGGGGGCAACATTGCGCCTCCGCGTCGCGCCATTCGTTCGGATTTTCCCAAATGCAGATC
>JAKMGV010000336.1 GCA_022424725.1 Paracoccaceae bacterium | reverse complement strand
AATGCAGAAGAATTCGCCGCAACCCTCGCATCCGCAGGGATCATGGCAGGGGGTGGTGATTTTTACGCCGTGCGCCCCTTGGCGGCCATGAACGTGAACCCTGAACATGGTGTGTTGCGCCTTAGTTTTGTGCATTACACAAGTGATGCAGATATTGCGAAATTGATTGAGGCCTTGGGCACGCATTTGTGACCTCGAACTTTTGACGCAAACGGTCTGAAATTATTGATCTAATTTGCGGGACCTGCGTACACAGAATATGACAAATACGGCTACAATTTACTGGATCCGCCGCGACCTGCGGCTTGGTGACAATCCCACTTTGGTTGAGGCGATCAACCGCGGTGGCCCTGTAATCCCTGTGGTGATCAATGACGATATTCAGCACAGGCTTGGTGCTGCCTCGGCCTATCGGATGTCCATGGGGTTTGAGGCCATGGATAAAACCCTGCGCAAACTTGGGTCGCGGATCATTTACCGTAGTGGTAATCCTGTTGATGTGTTGACTGAATTGGTGCGTGAAACAGGGGCGGGTGCGGTTTATTGGTCGCGCCTTTATGATCCAGAAAGTGTTGAACGCGATACCAAGGTCAAAGCCGCAGTAAAGGCCAATGGTATTGATGCCAAAAGTGTGTCCGGCCATCTGATGTTTGAACCATGGACGGTGGAAACCAAGGCAGGTGGGTTTTTTCGTGTGTACACCCCGTTCTGGCGGGCGGTTTCAGGGCGGGATGTACCAACACCCCTTCCTGCGCCCACAAAAATCCCGTCCCCTGCGACATGGCCGCAAAGCGAACAATTGTCGGATTGGAGCATGGGCGCACGTCTGCGTCGTGGACAGTCGGTTCTGTCCCAATACCTAAGCGCGGGCGAAGATGTTGCGCAGGATATCCTATTTCAATTCATAGAAACGGGCGTTGATCGCTACGCTACAGGGCGTGATTTGATGGGGGTCAACGGCACCTCGCGCTTGTCGCAGTTTTTGACGCTGGGCGAAATTAGCCCGCGTCAGGTTTGGCATGTGGCCCGTCAGGCGCTGATGCAGGGCGCTGCAGACGCAGAGGCCTTTATCAAACAGCTTGTTTGGCGTGAATTTGGCTATCACTTGTTGTATCATACCCCGCATATCACAACAGGAAACTGGTCCGAAAAATGGGATCATTTTCCATGGCAAGAGGATGAAAATCATCCACATGTTCTGGCGTGGAAACAGGGACGAACGGGCATTCCATTGATCGATGCGGCCATGCGCGAAATCTATGTCACGGGATATATGCACAATCGCGGACGGATGAATGTTGGGTCCTATTTGACAAAGCATCTGTTGACGCATTGGCGTATTGGACAAAAATGGTTTGAGGAGTGTTTGGTGGACTGGGATCCCGCGCTGAATGCGCTTGGGTGGCAATGGGTCGCGGGTTCGGGTCCTGATGCAACACCCTATTTCCGTGTCTTTAATCCCGATACACAAGCCAAGAAATTTGACGACGGCGGTGCCTATCGCAATGCATGGATTGCCGAGGGGCAAAGAAATGCGCCCAAAACGGCATTAGATTTTTATGACGCGATCCCACAGGCGTGGAATTTGCGCCCTGACTTGCGCTATCCCGATCCGATTGTTGAGCTGTCTACTGGGCGCAACCGTGCCTTAGAAAGCTATAAGGCGCGCACGTTTTAGCACGCCTCATTTTGCCCTAGGCAAGCGGGTTGGAACCCACTACACCGCGATCACGATCATCATATGGGGGCGGATATGCCATCAATGTTTTTCTATGGCACATTGTGCGATTTGCGTTTGTGTGAAATCGTGCTGGGACGTTCGCGCGATCAAATGCAGTTTTCAGAGGCGCTGTTGCGTGATCATGCCGTCTATTGGGCGCGAGGCGAAAATTTTCCCGTGATCGTTCGCGAAGAAGGATCGCTTTCCAAGGGGCTGCTGCTTGCTGGTTTGGATCAAACCGATATTGATAAATTGGATTATTACGAAAGCGGATTTGACTATGCCCCTGTTCCTGTGACCGTAGAAACCGATGCAGGGCCAAAGGAGGTCAGCGTTTATTATTGTGATGATCCCGATGTTGTATCGGGCGAAAAATGGAGC
>JAKMGV010000335.1 GCA_022424725.1 Paracoccaceae bacterium | reverse complement strand
TGTCCATCGAACTGGGCTGGGGACGCGAGGTGTTTTCCTTGTCCCTGGCTATTCAGGCATTGATGTGGGGCATAACCCAACCGCTTGCGGGCATGTATGCCGACAAACACGGATCATCGCGCGTGTTGGCCTTTGGGGCGGTGGTGGCGGCCTTGGGCTTTGCCTTGCGCGGTGTCTTTGATGATCAGACTCTCTTCATCTTGACGGGTTTCATCGTGGGCGTGGGCACAGGGGCCTGTTCGTTTCCTGTGGTCATCGTCGCATTGGGCAAGGTTGTTCAACCCGCACTGCGTAGTTTCATCATGGGGCTTGGCACGGCTGCGGCCTCGGCCGGCATGTTTGCAGGCGCCCCTATTGCCACAACGCTAATTGGTTGGATGGGTTGGAGTGTGTCGATCTTTTTCTTGGCCTTTTCATTCGTGCTGATCCTGCCGCTTCTAATCTTTGTTGCACGTGTGTCAGAAACACCTGCGGGCGGCGGCGCGGCAAACAATACATGGGGTGCGGTCAAAGTCGCCTTCTCAGATCGGTCCTACACCTTGTTGTTTTTCGGCTTTTTCGTCTGTGGATTTCACGTTCAATTCATTCAAACCCACCTACCTGCCTATATAATCGACGAAGGGTTAACCCCAATTATTGGCGCATGGTCACTGGCATTGATTGGATTGTTCAATATCGCAGGGTCGTTTTTGTCAGGCTGGTCAGGACAGGTTTATCCAAAACCAAAACTCCTCTCTGGCATTTATCTGACACGTGCAATCGTTATCACCCTATTTATCATGGCCCCGGTGACAGGCAGCAGCGTTCTATTCTTTTCGGCCGCGATGGGAATTTTGTGGCTATCCACCGTACCGCTGACCACAGGAATAATCGCGCAGACCCAAGGATTGCGGTATCTGTCCACAATGGCGGGTCTTGTGTTCTTTAGCCACCAGGTCGGCGGATTTTTGGGCGCTTGGCTTGGTGGGAAACTCTATGACACAACAGGGGATTATCAGGCGATGTGGGTTGCGGCGATTGCACTTGGTCTTATGGCGACAGTGCTGCATTTACCGATCCGCGAAACACCGGGGGCGCTGGCCAAGGCAGAATCATCTTAATTTACATTTTAGGATGGTACCGCCTCCCCGGCTCGAACGGGGGACCTCTGGATCCACAATCCAGCGCTCTAACCAACTGAGCTAAGGCGGCCTGAGGTGCGATTTAACTTTGCCCTGCGCGGATTGCAACCCTTATTCGCGGATTTTCAGAGGCAAGTGTTGATTTTCCCTGGGCACGCTCCTCTTGCATTGGAGCTGAACTCCAGCTAACCCAGTACCCAGCGATAGGAGCGTGAAAAATGGGCATCAATACGGAATCTGACATCGAAGCAAACCTACAAATCGGACCAACCGATCAGGGCATGGTACGGGTTTATGTATTTGCAGGGCAGTTGGAAATTCCGATGGATTTTGAACCCGAAGAAGCCCAAGAAATAGCCGAAGAAATCCTTGCCGCGGCAAAGGCCGCCGAAACAATGGGTCAAAAACGCAAACGCTAAAGCTGCGCGTCAGGATCGCGAAAACGTTGCAACCGTAACGCGGCATTTTCTGCAAACTTCCGAACCATCTTTTTACGACGCGCAGGCGCGAGTTTGTCCAAGGGTGCCTCTTTCACAATCGCGGCGTCATAGGCATCGGCGATGATTAACCCGTGTCCCTCGGGCAGCAGCTCCAGCGGAAAATCCCGATCAACCGCCCAATAGAACCGATCGCACCATTCCAAATAATTGTGCCATTTGTTGTCGGACATAAAATCCGCCTTGGACGATTTGCATTCAACAATCCACAGCTCTTCTTTCGGACCCAAAACCATCAGATCCACGCGCAAGCCCCGCGTTGGAACAAATTCCTCTAAACTGGGAAACCCCAACAATCGCAGATGCCGCGCTGTGCCACGCGCCAGCAATTGACCAGGTTGTAAAATATCAAAATCATCCATGTTACGAATGTGAACAATCCATGAACATTTTGCAAGGTCGCAAACAGAACAGAACCCAAGAATTTTACAGTCATGTTGACCCCAACGGAGGAGCATATGGCACGTCGACAACGCAAAACCCCAAGG
>JAKMGV010000116.1 GCA_022424725.1 Paracoccaceae bacterium | reverse complement strand
CGGGCGCTATGCGCTTTGCACGATGTGCGTCGGTGTGGGGCAGGGAACCGCCCTAATCTTAGAACGTGTATAAGGAGTGATCTGATGTATGCACAAATGGTAAAGTCGGAAAATACGGATAACGGCCCTGAACTGGACGCCTTCCAAGTGCGCATTGATGCAGGCGAAAAGATTGAACCAAAGGATTGGATGCCCGCAGGCTATCGCAAAACCCTGATCCGACAAATCTCGCAACACGCGCATTCGGAAATCGTGGGCCAACTGCCCGAGGGCAATTGGATCACCCGCGCCCCAACCTTGGAACGCAAGGCGATTTTGTTGGCCAAGGTGCAGGATGAGGCGGGACATGGCCTATACCTTTACTGTGCGGCGGAAACATTGGGCGTCAGCCGCGATGAGTTGACCGAGATGTTGTTGGATGGGCGCATGAAATATTCGTCGATCTTTAACTATCCGACGCTGACATGGGCCGATATTGGCGCGATTGGGTGGTTGGTGGATGGCGCGGCCATCATGAACCAAGTGCCGCTTCAGCGCACATCATATGGCCCCTATGCCCGCGCGATGGTGCGCATCTGTAAAGAAGAAAGTTTCCATCAGCGTCAGGGCTATGACATCATGATGAAAATGGCCCAAGGATCAGATGCGCAAAAGCGCATGGCGCAGGATGCGTTGAACCGTTATTGGTATCCGTCGCTGATGATGTTTGGCCCCTCTGACAAAGAAAGCGTGCATTCCGCACAATCCATGAAATGGCGGATCAAGATCAATTCAAATGACGAGCTGCGCCAAAAATTTGTGGATCAAACGGTGCCTCAGGCTGAATATCTGGGCCTGACTGTTCCAGATGACAACCTGCGTCTAAATCCAGAAACCGGTCATTATGAATTTTCCGAACCCGACTGGAGCGAATTTTTTGAAGTGCTGAACGGAAACGGCCCCTGCAACAAAGAGCGCCTAGAGGCCCGTAATAAGGCATGGGATGACGGACAGTGGGTGCGGGATGGTATGATGGCACATGCCCGCAAAAAAGCGGCGCGCGCCGCCGCATCACAAGTGGCCGCAGAATGAGTGATCAAAACACATCCCCCCGCACGGAATGGCCGCTTTGGGAAATTTTCATCCGTGGTCAGCATGGCATGTCACATCGTCATGTCGGATCGCTGCATGCACCAGATGCGGAAATGGCCATCAAAAATGCGCGTGATGTATACACGCGCCGCAATGAGGGCGTCAGTATCTGGGTGGTTGAAGCGGAAAAAATCACCGCATCGTCACCATCAGACAAGGGGCCAATGTATGAACCCTCACAATCTAAAGTGTACCGTCACCCAACATTCTTTGACATTCCCGATGATGTCGGGGCCATGTAATGGGCGATCATTTGTTTGAATTCCTGCTGCGGCAGGGGGACAATACCCTGATCCTGTCGCACCGCATTAGCGAATGGTGCGGGCACGCGCCCATTATCGAAGAAGATATCGCCTTGGCCAACATTGCGCTTGATCTCTTGGGACAGACGCAGATGTGGCTTGGATTGGCGGCCGAGGTTGAAGGTGCAGGGCGCAGCGCAGATGATTTGGCGATGCTGCGCGATGCATGGGATTTTCGAAATTCGATTTTGGTTGAACGTCCAAATGGGGATTTTGGCCAAACAATGATGCGGCAGTTTTTGTTTGATGCCTATCATGTGGAACTGCTGAACAGATTGGTCAGTAGCGCGGATGAACGGATCGCCGCGATTGCCGCCAAATCGTTGAAAGAGGTAGAGTATCACGTTGAACGCTCTGCCAGCATAGTGATCGCGTTGGGGGATGGTAGCGAAGAAAGCCATGCGCGTATGCAGGCAGCACTTGATGATCAATGGACATTTGCGGGTGAATTGTTTGAAACGGATGCGGGTGATCATGCATTGAACGATGCGGGCATTGCCCCACTGCCATCTGAATTACGCGCTGGGTTTAACGCACGCGCAACGGCCGTTTTGGGGGACGCAACCCTGATTATTCCCGAAACAACATTTGCCCATTCAGGCGGACGTTCTGGCAAACGCCACAGCGAACATCTGGGCCACCTGCTGACGCAGATGCAGTGGTTACAACGTGCCTATCCGGGGGCCACGTGGTAAAGACCCCTGATATCGACACAGTTTGGCAGTGGTTGGATCAGGTGCCCGATCCGGAAATCCCCGTTATTTCTTTGGTGGATTTGGGGATTGTTCGGGATGTCGCCTATCAGGGCGATAGGGTGCGCATCACGCTCAGCCCCACATATTCGGGATGCCCCGCAACCCGCGTAATAGAAGAAGATGTGCGCACAGCCATGCGGGATCACGGGATCGATCAGGTGATCATAAATCAGCAAATTTCGCCCCCCTGGACCACCGATTGGATGTCCGACAAGGGCAAGGCGAAATTGAAAGACTACGGCATCGCCCCACCCAGTGCCAAGGGACAGCCAGAGGCCTGCCCCATCTGCGGTGCAGGGGCGGTCAGCCTTGTGTCGCAATTCGGGTCCACCCCCTGCAAGGCGCATTGGCGGTGCGAAGAATGCCGCGAATCCTTTGATTACTTCAAATGCATTTAGGAGCGTAAGAATGGCAAAATTTCATTCCCTGATCGTGACCGATGTTGAAAATACGATCCGTGACGCGATTGTCGTGTCCCTGCGCCCTGAAGAGGGGACAGAGGCGTTTGATTTCACCCAAGGCCAGTATCTGACATTTCGCCAAGAGATTGAAGGCACGGAAATTCGCCGCTCCTATTCCATCTGCGCAGGCAAGGGCGAGGGGTTACGGGTTGGGATCAAACGTGTCGAGGGCGGAGCCTTTTCCAACTGGGCCAATGATACGCTTACCCCCGGCATGCGGGTTGAGGCGATGCCGCCCATGGGAAATTTCCACACGGCAATCGAGCCTGAACGCGAAAAAAACTATATCGGATTTGCGGGTGGATCGGGGATTACACCTGTTCTTTCTATCCTAAAAACCACACTACGCGCCGAGCGGCAATCAAAATTCACGCTGGTCTATGCCAATCGCGGTGTGAACACGATCATGTTCAAAGAAGATCTAGAGGATCTGAAAAACCAGTTCATGGGGCGTTTGACGATCCTGCATATTTTAGAAAGCGATGCGCAGGATATTGATCTGTTTCAGGGGCGTGTGGATCAGGAAAAATGCGACCTATTGTTCAAACATTGGATTGATATTGCGGCCATGGACACCGCCTTTATCTGCGGACCTGAACCGATGATGTTGGCAATTGCGGATGCCCTGCGTCAGCATGGATTGAGCGATGATCAGATTAAGTTTGAGCTGTTCGCCTCGGCCCAACAGGGACGATTGGAACAACGTACAAAAGCGGTGGCAAAAACTGAAAAACCAACCGAATTGGGGGTCACAATCGACGGCACCCAACGCTCCATCACAATGGAGGCAGGGCAGTCGGTTTTGGATGCCGCACTCGATCACGCGCTGGACGCGCCTTATGCCTGTAAGGCGGGTGTCTGTTCAACGTGCCGCTGCAAGGTTACAAAGGGCGCGGTTGAAATGATCGCCAATCATGCATTGGAAGATTATGAAATCGAACAGGGCTATGTCCTGGCCTGCCAATCCTATCCCACAACGGAACAGGTTGATGTTGAGTTTGATCACTAGGGGTGTTGTGTCATCCGCGTGATTGCATGAATTCCCAAATTTGTTTCGCCACAACCCTGGCGGATTTATGGGTGTTGTTGATCCTCATATACCTTGGAAAATCCAATTCGCCTTTGTGTGAATTCAAACGATGTTTTTCGGCGCTTTCAATCAAGTTTCGTTTGGACCAGGCGACATCACGCTTGGATGGTTTGTGGGCCAGTCGGTTTTCGCTTTGATTGCGGTCAATACGCGTGTCAATGTCCGCCTCTAGTTCGATCCAATAAACTTCGTGCCCCTGATCTTCGAATAATTTAGTGACGCTTTCAATGTAGTCGCGGTCCCCCGACAGTTCAAAGGCCCACACAAAGGTTAGGATGTATCCCGCCGCGTCACTTTTTGCGAAGGCTTCGAAAATCAACTGGCGGATGTCATTAACCAATCCGCGCCCCTCTGGTGTGGAAAAGGAAAAGAATGGGGCCACCAGTTCGATGGAGAGGTGATTGTGAAATAACTTGTAACCAGAAAGTTCAGATAAATGTTGGCCTACCGTCATTTTGCCAACAGCATGCGGCCTGATCAAAATTGCCAGTTTCATTGAAATTACCCTAAACTATTCACCCCACCTATGGTCATTTGCGCGACGGTTTTTGCATAGGCCGCGCGGCCCTTGGCGTCCTGTCGCGTGTTCCACATGTAAAACCAATTCAGCATTCCAAAAACGGACATAGCTGCCGCGCGGCGGGTTTCGCTGTCGGCTTGTAAATCCTTATTCGAAACGATCAAAAACGCCTCTAGGTGGCGCACCATATCGCGTTGATATCCCTTTAATGTGGTTTGCTGACCTTCTGGCAATAACGGGATGCCCTCGGTCTGGATTTTATGTTCATGATCCATACCCTGATAGGCGTCCAAAATTTCGACGCAGAGTGTTTCAAGAGAGCTTTGGACATTATTGGCATCCAGCTGCACCGCAATGATGCGATCGCGCAAACGGCACAGATAACTGTCCAAGATATCGAACAATATCGCCAGTTTGCTGTCATAGTAATGATAGATGTTCCCCTTGGATATGCCGCAGGCTTTGGCGACCTCGGCCATGGACGCGCCTGCAACCCCGCGCTGGGCAAACACCCCCGCTGCGGCGGTTAGGATTTTGTCGCGTTTGGCGTCATAATCTTTGGCAATCGTGCGGACCATAGCATTAACGATTGTCTACGACACGGCGGGCTTTGCCTTGCGAGCGTTCAACCGTGCCCGGATCGCCCACGGTGATCTTGGTTGATACGCCCACAATATCCTTGATCTGTTTATTCAGCGTTGATGCGGCCTCGGCACGTTCTGCCTCTGTCGCGGCATCGGGCAGGGCTTCGACATGGACATGCATGGCGTCCATGCGCCCTTCTTTCACCAACTCGATTTGATAATAGGGGGCCAAACCAGTGGTGGCCATGACCTGTTCCTCGATCTGAGTGGGGAACACATTTACTCCGCGCAGGATGATCATATCGTCCGAACGACCTGTGATTTTTTCAATCCGTCGCATACTGCGGGCCGTTCCAGGCAGCAGGCGTGTCAGATCGCGTGTGCGATAGCGGATCATGGGCATGCCCTCTTTCGTTAGGGACGTGAACACCAATTCCCCTTCGGATCCATCGGGTAAAACTTCGCCCGTTTCTGGATCGATGATTTCGGGATAAAAATGATCTTCCCACAGATGCAAGCCATCTTTGGTCTCCACGCATTCGTTGGCAACGCCTGGGCCCATCACCTCGGACAGGCCATAGATATCAACCGCATGCATATCAAAGGCCTGTTCAATTTCTTCGCGCATGGAATTGGTCCATGGTTCTGCACCAAAAATACCTACCTGTAGGGATGTGGCCCGCGGGTCCAACCCCGCGGCGCGATAGGCCTCAAGAATATTCAACATATAGGATGGGGTCACCATGATCGCCTTGGGTTTGAAATCCTCAATCAGGGTGATTTGTTTTTCCGTCTGGCCCCCGCCCATGGGAACCACACGCGCGCCCAAACGTTCAATCCCATAATGCGCCCCAAGGCCGCCCGTGAACAATCCATACCCATAGGCACAATGCACCAAATCACCTGCGCGCACCCCAGATGCCCGCAGGGACCTGGCCACCAAATCGGCCCAGACATCAATGTCGTGTTTTGTATATCCAACCACCGTAGGTTTGCCCGTTGTCCCAGAAGAGGCATGCA
>JAKMGV010000334.1 GCA_022424725.1 Paracoccaceae bacterium | reverse complement strand
CTGGATGAACCCACAGTTTCACTGGACACCGTGGCAGTTGGCCAATTTGGCGATATGATCGCGGGGCACTTGGATCGGGGCGGCATGGCGGTGATTGCCACGCACATAGATTTGGGATTAGGCGCGCGGGCCGAAACATTGGATTTATCCCAGTTTAAGGCCGCACCTGAACAGCAATTCAACCCGAACGAGGCATTTTTATGAACGCGCTTCTGCTTCGGGATATGCGGCTTGCCATGCGGGCAGGGGGTGGGTTAGGGCTTAGCCTTGCGTTTTTCCTGATTGTTGTGGTTTTGGTGCCTTTTGGTGTTGGCCCCGAAATGGGCCTATTGTCGAAAATTGCTCCCGGGATTTTGTGGGTCGGGGCGTTATTGGCCTGCCTTTTGTCGCTTGATCGGATTTTCGCACTGGATTTTGAGGATGGCACGCTGGACCTATTGGCTACAGCCCCCCTTCCGCTTGAGGCGGTGGTCAGTGTGAAATCCTTGGTCCATTGGATCACCACGGGCCTGCCCTTGGTTCTGGCAGCACCTGTTTTGGGGGTCTTGCTGGGGCTTCAATCAGATGCGTTTTATTGGATTGTCCTGTCCTTGTTGCTGGGCACACCCGCGCTTAGCGTCATTGGAACATTTGGCGCGGCGCTGACGGTAGGGTTAAAGCGGGGCGGATTGCTTTTGTCGCTTTTGGTCTTGCCACTCTATGTCCCCACGCTGATATTTGGCGCTGAACTCGCGCGGCGGGGGATTGCGGGGATGGATGTGGGCACGCCCATGTCGCTTTTGTTGGGCATCACATTTGCCTCAATCGCGCTGTTGCCATTTGCATCAGCTGCGGTTCTAAAGATTAACTTACGCTAAGGAGACGGAATGTCACTTTGGGAATATGCAAATCCAGTTAAGTTCCTGTCCTTTTCGGGCAAGATCGTTCCATGGTTCGCAGCCGGTGCTGCATTTTTCATCGCAGTTGGGCTTTATTGGGGATATTTCCTAACGCCTGATGATTACAAACAGGGATCAACGGTTAAGATCATCTACCTGCATGTGCCTGCGGCCCTGATTGCGATCAATGCGTGGTTTATGATGTTGGTCGCCTCGCTTATTTGGTTGATCCGCCGCCATCATGTTAGCGCGCTTGCGGCCAAGGCAGCGGCACCCATTGGCATTGTGATGACGCTGATCACCCTGATCACAGGGGCGCTATGGGGACAGCCGATGTGGGGCACATGGTGGGCCTGGGATCCGCGCCTGACCTCATTCCTGATCTTGTTTTTGTTCTACCTTGGGTATGTGGCGCTGTGGGCAGCAATTGATAATCCCGACACAGCGGCTGATCTGACATCAGTCCTTTGCATGGTTGGATCCGTTTTTGCAGTGCTTAGCCGATATGCGGTGTTGTTCTGGAACCAAGGATTGCATCAGGGGGCGTCATTGTCACTCGACAAGGAAAAGAATGTGGCAGATGTGTTTTACCAACCCTTGTTAATGTCGATAACGGGGTTTGTGTTGCTGTTTGTGGCCCTTGTTTTGATAGGCACACGGACAGAAATCCGTATCCGTCGCGCCAGCGCGCTTCTTGCCCGAGAGAGAGGATAAGCCATTATGCCAGATTTAGGAAAATACGCCTTTGCGGTTTTGGGATCATATGCGGCGGGCTTGGCCCTGCTTGCGATCCTTGTGGTTTGGATGGTGATGCGCAACACAGCCGCGCGTAAACGTTTGGAACGGATTGAGGGCGCGCGTGATGGCGAAAATTAAGCCGCTGATGTTGCTGCCCCCGCTGATTTTTGCGGGGCTTGCAGGGGTGTTCTATGTTGGGATGCAGCGCGATAATCCCAATGATTTGCCATCCACCTTTATCGGGGAACCTGCGCCCGCAATCACGACGGAAACCTTAGGATCCTTTGCGGGCGTTGGGGCCACGGATCTGAGCGCAGGCGAAGTGAGCTTGGTCAATTTTTGGGCCAGTTGGTGTCCCCCCTGTCGCGCCGAACATCCTGTGTTGTTGGAATTGCAAGAGCAGGGCATGACAATTTACGGCGTGAACATCAAAGATGATCCTGCCCAAGCGATCAAATACATCAATGATGATGGCAACCCATTCGCGGGGATCGCGTTTGATCCAC
>JAKMGV010000333.1 GCA_022424725.1 Paracoccaceae bacterium | reverse complement strand
CTTCAATCACGCGGGGGGCAAGGCCAAGGGTACGCAATGCACCATAGGCCGCACAGGCGTTTTGGTGGTTATGTGCACCGGGCAGTCCCGCGATAGTGCGCAGATCGATTGAGGCGACTTGGCGCGTTTTGCGATATTCCGAAAGAAACCCCTTGCGCGCAAAAACATACCAGCCAGGGCCATCAAGTTTTTGTCCCGCACTGATACGGATCACCCGATCATCGACGCGCGCTTGGGCCATTTGATTGACCAAAAACTGCCCCTCAACCTCATCCACACCAATGACGGCACGATCAGGCCCACCCTCAATAAACAACCGCCGCTTGGCCGCCACATAGCCCCCCATCCCCCCATGCCGATCCAAGTGATCCGCCGAGATATTTGTCCACACCGCAACGTCAGGTGTCAGGGACCTTGCAAGTTCGGTTTGGTAGCTGGAAAGCTCCAATACAATGACCTCACCATCTTGTGCAGGATCAAGGTCAAAGACGCCAAGGCCTATGTTTCCCGCCAGTTGGGTTGGACGGCCTGAGGCCTTTAGAACATGGTGGATCAGGGCGGATGTGGTGGATTTTCCGTTTGATCCTGTAACTGCGACAACTTTGGGTTCCTGATCAAACTCAAGCCATCCCGACTGCGCAAAGGATTGAAAAAACAATCCAATATCATTGTCTAAAATGACGCCCGCCCGCAGTGCAGCGGCGATGATGGGATGTGGTTTGGGATAAAGATGCGGGATACCAGGCGAGGTGAACAGGCAATCAATCGTGGCCCAGTCGACACGGTTCAGATCTTGTACCTCAAGCTCTTCTTCCTCGGCTCGCACGCGCGCCTGTTCGTTGTCGTCCCAAACAACAACATCCACACCACCCGCCGCCAAGGCCCGCGCCACGGCAAGCCCCGAGCGCCCCAGCCCAAGCACTGCATATCGTTGACCTGTCAATCCACCTATTGCGATCACGTCAGGCTCCTTATCTGACCTTTAGCGTGGCCATACCAATCATCGCCAAAATCAAGGCGATGATCCAGAAACGGATCACGATTTGGGGTTCTGCCCATCCCTTTTTTTCAAAATGGTGATGGATCGGCGCCATTAGGAAAACACGTTTTCCTGTGCGCTTGAAATAGAGCACTTGGATAATCACCGAAAGCGCCTCAACCACAAACAAACCGCCGATGATGGCCCAGACGATTTCGTGTTTGGTGGCAACCGCAATCGCGCCCAATGCGCCACCAAGGGCAAGCGATCCCGTATCCCCCATGAACACCGCCGCCGGGGGGGCGTTATACCACAAAAACCCAAGGCCACCGCCAATCAGTGCCGAACAGAAAATCAGGATTTCACCCGTACCCGGCACATAGTGAACATCCAAATATTCGGTGAAATCCACACGCCCCACGGCATAGGCAATAACACCCAATGCGCCCGCCGCGATCATAGATGGCATGATGGCCAATCCATCCAAACCATCGGTCAAATTCACCGCGTTGGCCGACCCAACAATCACCACCATCGCAAATGGAATGTATAGGAACCCAAGATTGATTAGTGTATCCTTAAACACAGGCAGAGCCAGTTGATTTTGCAAATCCGTCGGATGCACCCATGCGCAAGCCCACGCAGCAAGCCCCGCAATCAAAAACCCCAATCCAAGGCGCACTTTCCCCGAAACGCCGGCGGTGTTTTGTTTGCTAACCTTTGCATAATCATCTGCAAATCCGATCAACCCAAAGGATACAGTGACCAGTAAAACAACCCAGACAAACACATTGTCCAAACGCGCCCACAGCAATGTTGCCGTCATCAATGCAGATAGGATCAACAGCCCCCCCATTGTTGGCGTCCCCGCTTTGACAAAATGGCCCTCTGGGCCATCATCGCGGATGGGTTGGCCCTTGCCCTGTTTACGGCGCAAAACGTTGATCAGTGGACGGCCAAAGATGAACCCAAAAAACAGCGCTGTGAAAAAGGCCCCGCCCGCACGGAACGTGATGTAACGAAAGAGGTTAAAGAAATCACCGCCATCAGAAAGCGCCGTGAGAAGATAGAGCATCGTTAGGGTCCTTTGTTGTCCATGGGCGGATGGCCTAATTCTTGGAGTGCGTCAACAACTTTGCGCATATT
>JAKMGV010000115.1 GCA_022424725.1 Paracoccaceae bacterium | reverse complement strand
GGGTGAAATTATAATTAATCGAATGTAACAAAAAAATTAAGAATGAGGTAAACATCACAATGAAATGGGCAAGAGTTCAAAGCGATGATGAAACAGTTTTCGTGGGTGTGATTGTCAATGACACATTCGAGCCGCGTGCGGATCTGGGTTCAGATCATGTGACGGGCCCCATAATGGAAATGAATACTCTAAAGTTGCTTCCACCGATTGAGCCTGGAAAATTCATTGGATTGTGGAATAACTTCAAGGCTGCAGCTGAAAAGGGCGGCATGCAACATCCTGATCACCCACTTTATTTTTTGATGGCAGATACCGCGGTGTCGGGACCAAATGCTAAAATTTGTATGCCACAAAGCGCAGGACGCGTTGTGTTTGAAGGTGAACTTGGAATTGTGATTGGGAAAAAGTGTAAGAATATCTCGATCGAAGACGCTGCAGATGCGATTTTAGGGTTTACCTGCGTGAATGACTTTACTTCGATTGACATATTGCACGCGGATCCATCATTCCCTCAATGGACACGATCCAAAAGCTTCGATGGCTTTGGCGTGATTGGTCCTGTGATTGAAACGGATATTGACTGGAATGACCTAACTATAAGGGTGTTGGTCAACGAACGTGAACGCCAATGCTATCCAGCAAGTGACATGATTTTATCGCCTGAGAAAATCATCAGCTGCCTTTCTCGCGACATGACGTTGAACCCCGGCGATGTTATAGCCTGCGGAACATCAATTGGTGCTCGCCCGGTTAAACCTGGCATGATTGTCGAAGTAGTAATAGACGGTATCGGGACTTTACCTGTGCAAATTGTGTAAATTGTTTAAATTTTAGGAGTGAGTGTATACGGAGTGTTAGCGGATTGAATCCGCAAGTGATGCCAATACCCATACGTGGGTGCTGTGATAAAACCGGACCCAAGCATTAGTAATCGACTAGATAACACACCTAATTTACGTGAATTAGCGTTTTTAGTAGCCCACTAAAACCGGAGAATTTTTCACAAATTTCTTCACTCACCTAAATAACAGGAGCCGTAGAGCTCTGTTAACCCCTATCTTGGCAGTCTGCGTATCTATTTTAGCGATTAACCTAATTACGTAACATCGCATATTAGAAAATCGATCAAAAAAAGGTCGCAGCATTGCTCTGCAACAGAGTTGGATAGGGAATACCTACGAAGAGTTATGCTAGATCTACGCTCGCTTTCGGTTGTCAGATCAATTCTAGTGACGAATGATTAATGATCCAGCCACATGTGGTTGGCGTACATAATATATACGACGCTAAATTTTGGGAGGCTGATATGAAAGCCATGAGGAATTTTTGGGCACGTGAATGGTTGATGAGAGACATCGGCTCAAGACACGATACCAATGATGTGTCGACAATCATTAAAATTGCACAAACTGAGGGATTACTAAGTTCCAACGCAGAAATGACAGATGTAGGCCAAAGCTATGTTACCGCCAACCGACATCGCGTTGAAGTGCTGAAACACGATACGATTGTTTATCCCATTTAAATACCAATACTCAGGTTCGCAATGATAGAAACAGCTTATGGTCTAAACCACGCATTCACAGCACCACATCGCATAGCTACAAAAGTTGGCAGCGACATCTTAGACAACGGCGGCACTGCCATTGAGGCAATGGTTGCCGCCGCCGCTACAATTGCTGTCGTATATCCACACATGAATGGAATTGGTGGGGATGGCTTTTGGCTAATACACAAGCCAGGATCGAATCCAATCTCGATATCTGCATGCGGGCGTGCTGGGAGTCTTGCCACTCCGACATTTTACAAAAATCATGGATTTAATCATATACCTGCAAGGGGCCCATTGGCAGCACTCACTGTCCCTGGGACAATCGATGGTTGGCGCCTGGCGCTTGAACAATCACAACAAAACTTTTCACTCGCAGAATTGTTGGCGCCGGCCGTTGCACTTGCCAAAAATGGAATTGCCGTAACTAAAAACCAATCAATTACAACAAGTGAGAAATTAAACACCTTGGAAGATGTGCACGGTTTTTCTGATATTTTTCTTTCGAATGCTCGCGTGCCACTACAAGGTGAACAGATGGTTCAATCAGCACTTGGCAATACGCTAGAAGCAATAGGATTGCATGGTACAAACTTCTTTTACAAAGGCGATATTGCTGAAACACATGCGTCTTTCTTAAAAGACCAAGGAAGTCCGATTACACTCCAGGATATTCAGAGCCAAAAGGCAGAGGTTCTAAAACCTTTATCTATCCAAACTTCTAGCGGGAAGCTGTTCAACTTGGCACCACCTACACAAGGGATGTCCTCCCTCGGAATTTTAGGCATATTCGATCGCCTAAGTGTTAAACAACCAGAAACCTTTGAACATATTCACGGTTTAATTGAAGCGACCAAGCGCGCATTTATTATTCGTAACGCGAAATTGGGAGATCCAGCACACATGGAATATCCTCCCGAACATTATCTCACGGACCAGTACCTAACCGACGAAGCAGCGAAAATAGATTTTTCTACTGCGCTCTCATGGCCATATGAACCAAAGGACGGTGATACGATTTGGATGGGGGCAACCGATAAAGACGGCATATCTGTCAGTTTCATACAGTCGGTCTTCTGGGAATTCGGTTCCGGACTAACCTGTGCGGACACTGGAGTATTTTTCCAAAACCGTGGTGCAGGTTTTTCGTTAGATCCAGGCCCCAACCAATTAGCACCAGGTAAACAACCATTCCACACGCTCAATCCTGCGATGGCGCTTTTGAATGATGGGCGCGTTCTTTCTTATGGGACCATGGGCGGCGAGGGACAACCTCAAACACAATCTGCGCTATACACCCGTTATGCTCAATTCGGCAGCTCATTACAGCAAGCTATCACAATGCCCCGGTGGCTTTTGGGCAAAACCTGGGGTGATGCAACGACAACCCTAAAATTTGAGGAAAACTTTGACGAAAAAATCATCAAACTCATGCGGGGAGTTGGCCATGAAGTAGAACTAGTTCCATCATTCAGTAGTATAATGGGACACGCTGGAGCCGTAGTTCGACATAAAAACGGAATGGTTGAAAGTGCAAATGATCCACGTTCAGATGGGTGGGCGTACGCATGTTAATCTATATATTTAGAAGTAATAGGTTAGCTCACTGAGTTGAACTCACCGCCTGAGATCGAAACGGTGACATCTCGCAAGTGTTGCACGGCCCTATTCTTAACAAATCACATACCCCGCAACACTGGAAAGTCTACCAAAGTGTGTTTTTGATTATGGGAATTCCCCAATGAACTGTGTTCTTTCACTAGGTTATAAACACAGTGCCGGACTCCGTAATCTCTCCTAGCAAACACAAGAAAAAGTATGTATTTGGTGTGATTTTAATCTCACGCGCATAGCGTAAGTATGGGAAAATCTAGATATTGATTTGATTTTCATACTACAGTTTCCATAGCCGCAACGAGTGCTTCAGCATCAACTTCACCTACATCCATATGCGTCACGATCCGAATTCGCCTGGGGCCAACAACGGTGATAGTTACATTCTTACGCTTTAGTTGATTGGCAACCTCTCGCGCATCGGGACCATCAGGAGCGATATCAGCAATTACGATGTTTGTGTCGATTGGCAGTATGTTAGATATAATCTCTAACTCATTAAGACGCACGCCTATGAACTGAGCCAAAGCGTGATCATCGGCAAGTCGATCAATGTGATTATCAAGCGCATAGAGACACATGGCGGTCAGAACTCCAGTTTGACGCATTGCACCACCCCACCTGCGTTTAAGAAGCCAAGCTTTACTTATGAAATCATGTGAACCAGCCAAGACAGCGCCAACTGGACACCCAAGGCCCTTTGTAAACGCAATCCAAGCACTATCAAAACCTCGGGCATATTCTGCTACTGCTACTCCAGTAGCAACTTGAGCATTTAACAACCTAGCGCCATCTAAATGTGTTGATAAGCCTGCCGACTTAGCGACCTCCACTGTGGCATTTAACTGTTCTAAAGGCCAGACTGCCCCACCTGCTAGGTTAGCTGTTTGTTCAGCCAGAAGCAGACGGCTGCGAGGTGCATGCGCTGAAACTGGACGCACATGTTCTATAACCTGTTCGGAACTTAACATGCCCCTATCAGTATCGATTGGGCACATCATTACACCCGATAAAGCCGCCGGGCCGCCACTTTCTGCGAAAATAATATGGCTTTCACGTGTGCAGATCACTTCGTCGCCAGGACGTGTATGTACGGCAATAGCGATTTCATTACACATAGTCCCAGAGGGAAGAAAGACCGCGGCTTCCATCCCGAGCATATCAGCAATCCGCGCGCACAGCTCGTTCGTAGAGGGGTCCTCATTATGTCGCTCATCACCCAAAGTTACGTTCAGCGCAAACTCTCGCATAGCGCGGGTGGGGCGAGTTTGAGTGTCAGAGTAGAATTCGTGCATCTATTTTATTTATCCATTCGTTAAGTGTGGTGCGTAATCCACGCTTGTGAGGTTGATCAAAGAGCGCATCATTTTCGCAAAATATCTTTGAGTACTAATGTTTCGCCCAATTCGCATTAATTTGTGTGTCATTAGACATAGGGCGCAGAGTGATAAATTCACTTGTATGCGTCTAGGAGTGTTGAATCTGAACTGGATTTGCGGCGTAGTTGATTGCTAGCTAAAGGAATATAATCACTTTCGTCTTCATCAAGCACTGAATAAGTGACATCCAAAAACTCAAACAAACACCCTGGAATTGATACCGACATAGAGGTCTTAAAACGCAACGCACTGACGCCTTCTATTCGCTTTCAGTCAGGTTCTCACTGCCACGCGCGTCAATCTACAAAACTGACCACTTTACACAGTTTTGCAAACATATGTTGCTTAGCTACCCTTTCCCAATCAATCCAACGCGTAACAGTTCCGGATGCTTTCGAACGGGCTAGCTATTTTTCAGTTTCGTTAATCTTTCCAAATTCGCAGTCTTTTAGTATGTCTTTTATGATTTACTACGGTTTCAGCCAGCCTCGCCGATGATATACCAAGGCGAAAGGAGTACATGATGACATCATACGGTCCTGATTTGATCTGCACCCGCAAAGATGATGTGTTGTTACTGACGCTGAACCGCGGTTCAAAAGCAAACTCTTTGACGCCCGCATTAGTTGAAGATTTGATCACAGCGCTGGATCAGCCTGACAATGTGCGCATGGCAGTCATTCGCGGTGAGGGGAAGCATTTCTGTGCCGGGTTTGATCTGTCAGATATTTCCGAGTTATCAGATGGGGATTTGCTCTGGCGCTTTGTGCGGATCGAGTTGCTGTTGCAGAAAATCTACCACAGCCCCTTTCCCATCGTGGCCCTTGCGCACGGGCAAATCGTTGGCGCGGGTGCAGATCTATTCGTTGCTTGTTGGCACCGGGTTGCAGCGCCCTGCGCAAAACTGAAAATGCCGGGGTGGAATTTTGAATTGGCACTTGGCACGGGACGCTTAGCCGCCCTGATCGGGCAAGACGCCGCGCGCGATATACTGATTGACACCAGGTCCATTTCCGCCGAACAAGCACGAGAGGTAGGGCTGGCCAGTAACCTGATAGAAAAAGAAGGTTGGGAGGATCTAGTCACTACCCTTGCCGCACGCGCGCGCGCCCTACCAACCGAGGCCACGACCAACATGCTGGCTCTCACAGGGTCAGAGAACGCCGAGCTTGATCTAGCAGCACTCGTACGCTCTGCTGCACGACCTGGCCTAAAAGCCCGAATAGAGAAGTATCGAAACCTTGCCATGCGCGAGCTGCAATAGCTCCGTCTGCATAGCTACGAAGAGTCTCAACGCCACTAAATTCTAAATCCGAAGAAGCCGAACAGCAAATTATTCACAAAACGCACAAACCTTAAAATTTGTTTAATTGTCTAA
>JAKMGV010000332.1 GCA_022424725.1 Paracoccaceae bacterium | reverse complement strand
GCGGTTTGGAATATCGATTTCGATAGTGTCTCCGTGTTCCACCAATGCAATCGCGCCACCTTCGGCTGCCTCGGGCGAGACGTGACCAATCGACAAACCAGACGTGCCGCCAGAGAAACGTCCATCTGTCACCAATGCACAGGCCGCACCCAGTCCTTTTGATTTTAGGTAACTGGTTGGGTACAGCATTTCCTGCATTCCAGGGCCGCCACGTGGACCTTCGTAAAGGATCACAACCACATCGCCTTCTTTGACCTTACCTGTCAGAATGTCGTTCACTGCATCATCTTGGCTTTCTACAACATAGGCGGGGCCTGAAAACTTTAGGATGCTTTCGTCAACACCTGCGGTCTTTACGATGCAGCCGTCTTCGGCGATGTTACCGAACAAAACAGCAAGTCCACCATCCTGAGAAAATGCATTTTCTTTGTCGCGGATCACGCCACCCGCACGGTCCATATCAAGTGTGGTGTATTTGTTGGATTGCGAGAATGCTTGTGTCGTGCGAACGCCACCTGGTGCAGCACGAAAAAAATCATGCACGTCGGGGTTGTTTGTACGTATAACATCCCAATTGTCCAATGCATCGCCCATCGTCGGTGCGTGCACGGTTTTGGTGTCGCGATGGATCAATCCCGCACGATCCAATTCGCCCAAGATTGCCATGATGCCACCCGCGCGGTGGACATCCTCCATGTGAACATCGCTTTTGGCGGGGGCGACTTTACTTAGGCAAGGGACCTTACGCGACAATCTATCGATATCTTCCATGGTAAAGCCGACCTCACCTTCGTATGAGGCCGCCAAAAGGTGCAGAACCGTATTCGTTGATCCGCCCATCGCAATATCCAGCGCCATCGCATTTTCGAAGGCCTCGAATGTGGCGATGTTGCGGGGCAGGGTGCTGGCATCATTTTGTTCATAACAGCGACGTGCAAGATCAACGATGCGTTGACCTGCCTCAAGGAACAGCGCCTTACGATTAGAATGCGTTGCAAGCGTTGAACCATTTCCTGGAAGGGATAATCCCAAAGCTTCGGTCAAACAGTTCATTGAGTTCGCTGTGAACATTCCAGAGCACGATCCACAGGTTGGGCACGCGGCCTCTTCAATCTGTTGGACCTGTTCATCGGTGTACTTATCATCTGCGGCAGCAACCATTGCGTCGACAAGATCAAGCGCGATTTCCTTGCCATCAATTACTGCTTTGCCGGCTTCCATTGGGCCACCAGAGACAAAAATTGTCGGGATGTTTAGGCGCATTGAGGCCATCAACATACCCGGTGTGATTTTGTCACAGTTTGAAATACAAACCATTGCGTCGGCACAGTGGGCATTCACCATATATTCGACCGAATCCGCGATGATTTCACGGGATGGTAGCGAATAAAGCATGCCATCATGGCCCATCGCTATCCCATCATCCACTGCGATGGTATTGAATTCTTTGGCAACACCGCCTGCGGCCTCAACTTCGCGTGCAACCATTTGGCCCAGATCCTTCAGGTGCACGTGACCTGGGACAAATTGAGTAAATGAATTGACGATCGCGATGATTGGTTTGCCAAAATCGCTATCTTTCATACCTGTTGCGCGCCACAATCCGCGGGCGCCTGCCATGTTACGACCATGGGTAGAAGTTCTTGAACGATACATTGCTTGATCTCCTTCGTTGAAACCAGAAACAAAAATCTATGCTTGAACGCAAGCCCAATAGGAAAAAAATGCGCATGAAATCGACATTTTGGAGGTTTGCATTCCCCAATTGGCATGGTTACATCGGAAGGAAACCCAAAAAGGCCGCCCTAATGTTAGAAAAACGTGAGAAAAAGTCAAAGAAACATCAGGTTTACACTTTGCTTGTTCAGGTGGGCCGTTCACAGAACGATGGTCTGCCCAAAAAGGCGACAGGTGCAGCGTTGATTTGTTATTCAAGCGGCGTAGACGAGGCAGAGGCCGTGCGTGAAACGGTTGCAATTTTGAAACAGGCCGATTTAGCACCATTGGATGTCACCGGGTATGGAAACTTGGACGAACGTTTGTCAGAGGGGCATGAGATTGACGGTGACGAGATCGAGCTTATGAATCGAGCACTTAAGGAAAATTCAGTGATTGTCGCGCAGATGACGCCATTTTTCGGTGATGA
>JAKMGV010000023.1 GCA_022424725.1 Paracoccaceae bacterium | reverse complement strand
GAACTGTCCATGCCGACAAGGTCCTGATCTATTGCCACGCGAATGGCGCTTAGATCGGAAAATGCGACGGCATAGCGCTCGTCTTTTTGTTTCAATTCTTCAATCAAATCCCAAACGGTTTTTGCATTTGTTTCATGGCTTTCACGCGCCTCGCCGATGCGTTCGCGCACCCATGCGAAATAAACCAGTTCAATCATGTGTCATCCTTCAAATGTGGCAGCGCCTTGGCAAAGTAATCAATGCCCGTGATTAATGTTAATGCCGCTGCGATCCAAAGCAACCAAAGACCAATTTGGCCAGACCAATACATTGCCTCTAACTTCCAAATTAATCCAAGTTCATCCACAACATCGCCTACAATGATCCCTGTGATGATATCGTCGTTCATGCCGTATGTGGACATTCCCACATAGTGTTCAAAAACACCCTGTGAAAACAGGGTCGCGATTGCAACCATTTGGGCAGTTGTTTTTAATTTAGCCAGTTTTGTCACTTTTAACGTGCCAGCCGTGTCGCCAAGAAATTCGCGCAATCCCGAGACAAACACCTCACGAAACAGGATCACAGTGACAGGCAGGACAAGCCAAGGTGACATGGATGAATATCCAACAATGATCATCAGGGCGATAACGACCATTGCCTTGTCTGCAATTGGATCCAGCATCGCGCCAAATTTGCTTTCTTGGCCCCATGCGCGTGCAAGGTAGCCATCAAACCAATCGGTCAATGCGGCGGACACGAACAAGACTAGGGCGAACCAGTCTGCATAAGGACGGGTAAAATATAAAAACATCAGGGCGACTGCAGGTGCTGCCAACAGTCGAAGGATTGTCAAAACGTTAGGTAGTGTCCAAGTCATGCTGTGTCATACCCAATTTAAAAACCTAGGGAAAGCGATTGCAGTGCTTCAACCTCTATTAAATACTGAATTAAATCGCTAAGTAAGTGGTATCCAAGGACATTTCATGACTTCGTTCAATATATCGATACAAAATATGACCTGTGCAGGATGTGCTGGACGCGCAGAACGTGCATTGAATGCGCTGAGCGATACGCAGGCCGTTGTGAATCTTGCTACGCATTCCGCGCGGGTGGATACAGCACTAGCGCCCAAAGCGTTTCAATTGACGTTACAGGCTGCAGGGTACCCAGCGAAAATTGACAAAGTCATGATTCAGATCGCGGAAATCCAAGCGGGCGCACAGGCCGATGCGTTAGAGCGTGAAATCATTGACCATCCCTCCGTCACTGCCGCCAGTTTGAACCGCGTGGCGCAAAGCATCTGGGTCGAATTTATCGCTGGAACGGCCACCCCAGATGAATTTTTGGAAATTATCGAACGCGGGGGATTCGTCGGACAGGTTGAGCAGCAAGGTGAAATTCAGCCTATCCGAAACACGGATTTTCGGCGTACGGTTTGGGCGGCGCTGCTTATGCTTCCTGTTTTTGTCGTTGAAATGGGTGGGCACATTTATCCACCAATCCATGCCTTCGTTCACAGCTTTATCGGGATGGAGCGCTGGGCATTGATATCATTTCTGCTGATTTCGGCTGTGATGATTTGGCCGGGGCGCGCGTTCTATACGATTGGGCTGCGGGCATTGTTGAAAGGTGCGCCCGAAATGAATTCACTTGTGGCACTTGGGACATTGGCCGCATGGGGATATTCAACCTGTGTCGTATTTGCCCCCACCCAATTGCCCAGCGATCAACATTTTTTGTATTTCGAGGCCGCTGGTGTTATCATTACTTTGATCTTATTCGGGCGATTTATGGAAAGTCGCGCCAAAGGACGGGCCGGTGCCGCCATTGAACGCTTGATCGGGCTTCAACCCCAAACGGCGTGGATCAAAATCGAGGATGGGTTTTTCGAAATCCCGATTGATCAGGTGCAAAAAGGCACCGTTGTGCGCGTTAAGGCGGGTGAAAAAATCCCAGTCGATGGCACGGTGATCGCGGGCGAAAGTTATGTTGATCAGGCCATGATAACGGGTGAACCGATGCCTGTGGTTCGATCCGTCGGGGATCGTGTGATTGCCGGCACCGTTAATCAGGATGGCACATTGGACATTAAAACAACGGGTGTCGGTGCCACTGCGATGTTGGCGGGCATTGTCCGTTTGGTTCAGGATGCGCAGGCCACCAAACTTCCTGTTCAAAAATACTTGGATGTGGTGCTCCGCATCTTTGTTCCTGCGATTTTGTTTATCGCATTGGGAACCTTTCTGGGTTGGCTTTTTCTTGCGCCAGATGCAGGCGTTAATGTGGCCATTATCGCGTCGGTTAGCGTATTGATCATTGCCTGCCCATGTGCGCTTGGTCTTGCAACGCCTACCTCGATCTTGGTCGGCACGGGCCGTGCAGCAGATTTAGGCGTATTGTTTCGGCGTGGCGATGGTTTGCAACTGCTGGCCGATGTGAATGCGATTGCGCTGGATAAAACGGGCACGCTTACGGTTGGTCGCCCAAGTGTCACACCCTTATATCAAACCTACGAACATACGTCAGAGCTGGCCTCGCTTCAGTCCCGCAGCACCCATCCGATTGCCAAGGCGATGGAGGCAATGGCGCGGGATAATGGTGCCACGCTGATGGAGGTTCAAGATTTCCGCGCAGAACGTGGGCGCGGTGTAACGGGCTCGATCGATGGCGTTATCTGGCGCATTGGATCGGTCTTGATGATGAGCGAGGCGGGAATTTCAGTACCTGATGTGACTGGGCCAAAGGCCGCCTCCTTGATCTACGTGGCAAAGGGGAAAGATGTAGTGGGGGTTTATGCCGTTCATGATGAAATCCACCCCAAAGCGCCCGCGTTAATAGCGTCGTTGAAGCAGCGCGGGATAGAACCCGTAATGATCACGGGCGATCAATCTGCATCGGCGCAGGCTGTTGCAGATCAGCTGGGGATATCCACATTTCACGCGCAAACATTGCCCGCGGACAAAGCCAATCTGGTCAAAGCATTGCAGCAATCACATGGGACGACCGCATTTTTGGGCGACGGCGTAAATGACGCCCCCGCCATGGCGCAGGCTGATGTGGGGATTGCAATTGGAACAGGCAGCGACATCGCCATTGAAAGCAGTGATGTGGTTTTGGTGGGTGGTGATCCAGCAGGGGTTTTGGTGGCGCAAAAATTGGCAAAGGCCACAATGGCGAACATCAAACAGAACCTGATTTGGGCCTTTGGTTACAATGTGGTCTTGATCCCAATCGCCGCGGGTGTGATGGTACCGTTCGGATTTGGAATGCTAAACCCGATGTTGGCAGGTGCCGCCATGGCGATTTCATCAATCTGCGTGGTAACGAACGCCCTGCGTTTGCGCCGCGCGTAGTTTATTTGGACAGCAGATGTGCAACCTGTCTTAGGCCCAATTCGTAACCATGCGTCCCGCAGCCAACCACAATGCCATCCGCGCGTAATGAAACATATGAATGATGACGGAACTCTTCGCGCTTGTGGATGTTCGAAATATGCACCTCGATCACCGCACCCTCGAATGCATGTAGTGCATCCAAGATACCGATAGAAGTGTGGCTGTAGGCGGCTGGGTTCATCACGATGGCGTCAAATTCTTCACGTGCCTCTTGGATCCATGTGATCAATTCGCCTTCATAATTGGACTGTTTGCAGGTTACGTCCAAACTCAAATCGGCACCAACGTTCACGCAGTTTTGTTCAATATCGGCAAGTGTTTCGTACCCATAAACTTCGGGTTGACGTTTGCCCAACATGTTGATGTTGGGACCGTTTAGAACCAAAACTTTTTTCATCTGCTCTTTCCTTTGCCACAAGTACAATTTGGCGTGGGGACCGCAATAACACAATCGTTAAAAATAGGCCAACCCTAGTAATCCAAGGCCTAGGATCACGCGATAGATGACATAGGGTGTAAAGCTGACACGCTTAAGCCAGCGCATCATCAGCGATAACGCCAAAAACGCAGCGACGGCGGAAAATAAAATGGCCAGTAGAATGTCGCCCATCGGCACAGATGATTTTTGACCGATGACGTCTAATGTCTCCATCCCACCCGCGGCAAGGATCGTGGGAATTGACATCAACATCGACAGACGCGCGGCGTCGACGCGTTTGTATCCCAGCAGGCGCGCACCTGTAATTGTGATGCCAGATCGCGATGTGCCGGGAATAAGTGCAAGCGCCTGCCACATCCCAAGGACAAGCGCATGTTTAAATGTCCATGTTTCGGCCTGTCGCGCCATTGGCATTTTGTTATCTGCCCACCATAAAAGAAGACCAAACAACAGCATGGTCCAACCAATGATTGCGATGCTATCGCGCATGGCATCTGATGCCCCGCTTAGTTTTAGGATCGCGCCAAAGATGATTGCGGGAATCGTTGCGATGATTAATGCCACTGCCAAATGCGCGTTTCGGGTATGCAACTGCCCCCTGAACAGCCCTAAAAATCCGAAAAATGCATTTTTTACATCGCTCCAAAAATACAGGACAACCGCGATGAGCGTCCCTAAGTGTACCGCCACATCAATAATTTGCCCCTGATCCACAAATCCAACCGCTTTAGGAAGCAAAATTAAATGCGCACTTGATGAAATCGGTAAAAATTCCGTAATACCCTGAATTATTGATATAATTATTAGATTAAATAGGGTCATAATCTGTCCAACGTTGTCTTAGTTATTGGATATACGCTAGAAAATCGAACTTTGCATTTGCTATATTAAGTCCGAAACGGACCTAAAATTTACTGATTTTATGCACATTGAGATTTGCGCATGCTATAGCTTTCAATAAAAGGTCAGCATTAATGACTTTTATTGTGTTTACTCATGGTGTAGACGACGCGTGAAACTCAGTCAGGAGGCAATCATGGCAAAACAGCCAATGTTGAAATTTGTGAAAATCGATCGCGAGATGCCGCAAAAACGCGACGCAGGCACGCGGAACAAAGATTTTAACGAAATTTATGCTGAGTTCGCAGCCGAAAAGGCAAAAGAACAAGCGAGTCGTTGTAGTCAATGCGGCGTACCCTATTGCCAATCGCATTGCCCGTTACACAACAACATCCCAGACTGGTTGCGCATGACTGCTGAGGGTCGTTTGCAAGAGGCTTACGAAACCTCGCAAATGACGAATACCTTTCCAGAGGTTTGTGGACGCATCTGCCCACAAGACCGTTTGTGTGAAGGTAACTGTGTGATCGAACAATCGGGTCATGAGACCGTAACGATTGGTGCAGTTGAAAAATACATTACAGAGGCAGCTTGGGAAAACGGTTGGGTTAAACCAATCTCGCCTGTTACTGAATTGACGCAAAGCATCGGTATCATCGGCGCAGGCCCAGGTGGTATGGCCGCCGCGGATCGTTTGCGCCGCGCTGGATACCAAGTAACAGTTTATGACCGTTATGATCGTATGGGCGGCTTGCTCACCTACGGTATTCCCTCCTTTAAGTTGGAAAAATACGTCATTGAACGCCGCACACATCAGTTTGCAGAAGGCGGCATCGATATGCAGCTGAACACAAATGTTGGTGTGGACATCACATTCGAAGAGCTGCGTGAAAAGCATGACGCCATCCTGATCGCGACAGGGGTCTATAAGCTACGTGAACTGGACGACACCACCTATGGCAATGACCTAACAGGGAACGTGCAGGCGTTGGGTTACCTGACCGCGTCGAATAAGGCGAATTTTGGGGATGATGTGCCCGAACACAACGATGGCACCCTGAATGCTGCGGGCAAACGCGTGGTCGTCATTGGGGGCGGCGATACGGCAATGGATTGTGCGCGCACAGCACTACGTCAAGGGGCCGAAAAGGTAACTGTGATGTATCGCCGTGACCGCGAAAACATGCCGGGATCACAACGCGAAGTGCAAAACGCCGAAGAAGAAGGCGCAGTGTTTGAATGGCTATCTGCGCCATTGGGGTTTGTTTCGGACAACAACGTCACTGATTTTGCGAACCCCGGCCAGCAATCAGGTAAGGTCACAGGCGTTGTCGCGCAGCGTATGCGCCTTGGTGCGCCGGATGCTTCGGGTCGTCGCACACCCGAGGTGATGCAGGGCAGTGAATTTTTGATCGAGGCGGATATTGTGGTAAAAGCATTGGGTTTCACGCCAGAAGATTTGCCAACGCTTTGGGGTCAACCCGAATTGCCCGTAAGCCGTTGGGGAACGATCAAGGCGGAATATGGCACGGGTCGCACGGACCTTGAAGGCGTTTACGCGGTGGGTGATATTGTGCGTGGTGCCTCACTTGTTGTGTGGGCAATTCGCGATGGCCGCGAGGCCGCAGATGCCATCATCGCGGACCTAGAATCCAAACAAACAATCGCCGCTGAATAACCATATGTTTCACGTCGGTATCGCGTCGGTATGACGTCGGTGCAAACGTTAAAAATTACCTAATAGGGTGCCATGCACCTTGGGAGACTGAAATGACAAAATTTGATAAAAACTGGGTTGCTGCAGAAGAAGCCAAGCGCCAATGGATGGCAGAAAATGGTCTGTATCGCGAAGAGTATGAGCACGCCTCTTGCGGGGTGGGTTTGGTTGTCTCAATCGATGGTAAGCCAAGCCGAAAGGTTGTCGAAAACGGGATTGCGGCGCTTAAGGCTGTTTGGCACCGTGGTGCAGTGGATGCGGACGGTAAAACGGGTGACGGCGCGGGTATCCACGTTCAGATCCCTGTTCCGTTTTTCTATGATCAGGTGCGCCGCACAGGTCACGAACCACGCAAGGGTGAATTGATTGCGGTTGGTCAGGTATTTTTGCCACGCACAGATTTCGGCGCCCAAGAGACATGCCGAACAATCGTAGAAAGCGAAATTCTACGCATGGGTTATTTCATCTATGGTTGGCGCCATGTTCCTGTTGAGGTTGATTGCCTTGGCGACAAGGCGAACGCCACACGTCCAGAGATTGAGCAAATTCTAATCTCAAATAGCAAGGGCGTGGATGAGGAAACATTCGAACGCGAACTATATGTAATTCGCCGCCGTATTGAAAAGGCTGCCGCTGCTGCAGGCATCAATGGCCTATACCTTGCGTCTCTGTCATGCCGTTCCATTATTTACAAGGGCATGATGTTGGCGGAACAGGTTGCTGTGTTCTATCCCGATCTAATGGACGAACGCTTTGAATCCGCTTTCGCATTGTATCACCAGCGTTATTCAACAAACACGTTCCCACAATGGTGGTTGGCGCAACCGTTCCGCATGTTGGCGCACAACGGTGAAATCAACACGCTGAAGGGCAATGTAAACTGGATGAAAAGCCATGAAATCCGCATGGCGTCTTCTGCATTTGGCGATATGGCGGAAGATATCAAACCAATCATTCCAGGCGGATCGTCAGACTCAGCTGCATTGGACGCAGTGTTTGAGGTTTTGGTGCGCGCAGGTCGTCATGCGCCAATGGCGAAAACCATGTTGGTTCCAGAAAGCTGGTCAAAACAGGCCAAGGACCTGCCACAAGCATGGCGTGATATGTATTCCTATTGCAACTCTGTGATGGAGCCATGGGATGGTCCTGCGGCACTTGCCATGACAGACGGGCGCTGGGTCTGTGCGGGTCTGGATCGCAATGGTTTGCGTCCATTGCGCTATGTCATCACGGGTGATGGTTTGTTGATCGCGGGGTCCGAGGTGGGCATGGTTCCAACGGATGAGGCGATTGTGCGCGAAAAAGGCGCGCTTGGCCCTGGTCAGTTGCTGGCGGTCGATATGGCCGAAGGCACATTGTACCACGACACCGAGATCAAAGATAAATTGGCTGCGGCCCAGCCATTTGGCGAATGGGTTGGCAAAATCAAAGATCTTGATGAAGCGCTGGCACAAGTTACTGAAAAGCAACTGTTCAGTGGTGAAGAGTTGCGCAAACGTCAGATTGCTGCGGGCTATAGTATTGAAGAGATTGAACAAATCCTTGCCCCAATGGCAGAGGACGGCAAAGAAACATTGGCATCCATGGGTGACGACACGCCATCTGCGGTTCTGTCGAAAAAATACCGCCCGCTTAGCCATTATTTCCGTCAAAACTTCTCTCAGGTGACGAACCCACCGATTGATAGTTTGCGTGAATATCGCGTGATGTCGTTAAAAACACGTTTCGGTAACCTGAAAAACGTGTTGGACGAAAGCAGCGCGCAAACAGAAATCTTGGTTTTGGATAGTCCATTTGTTGGAAACGCCCAGTGGGACGTTCTGATGGAGAATTTCAACACAGATATGGTGTCAATCGACTGTACCTTTGACCCAAGCATTGGTGAAAATGCATTGCGCGACGCGCTTGAGCGTATTCGCAGCGAGTCCGAGGATGCGGTGCGGTCAGGTGCGGGACATTTGGTCCTAACAGATATCGCATCGGGTGACGGCAAAACAGCAATGCCGATGATTTTGGCAACCTCTGCTGCGCATTCACATCTAACACGTCGTGGATTGCGCACATTCTGTTCCCTAAACGTGCGTTCCGCGGAATGTATTGATCCGCATTACTTTGCTGTTTTGATCGGCTGTGGTGCAACCGTTGTGAACGCCTATTTGGCAGAAGACACATTGGCAGATCGCATTGACCGTGGGTTGTTGAACGGTCCATTGACCGAGGCGATGAGCCGTTATCGCGAAGCGATTGACCAAGGTTTGCTAAAAATCATGGCGAAAATGGGTATCTCTGTCATTTCGTCCTATCGTGGCGGTTTGAACTTTGAGGCGGTTGGCCTGTCGCGTGCGATGTGTGCCGAATATTTCCCAGGGTTGATCAGCCGTATTTCAGGGATTGGTGTGTCAGGTATCCAAAAGAAATCCGTAGAAATTCATAGTGCGGGCTGGCAGTCCGATGGGATTTTGCCAATCGGTGGTTTCTATAAATCACGTAAAACTGGTGAAACCCATGCGTGGGAAGCGCAGACAATGCACATGATGCAGGCGGCGTGTAACCGTGCGAGCTATGATCTGTGGAAACAGTATAGTCAGCGTATGCAAGCCAATCCGCCCATCCACTTGCGCGATCTATTGGCCATCAAACCAATCGGTGCGCCTGTACAGTTGGAAGAGGTGGAAAGCATCACATCCATCCGCAAACGGTTCGTAACACCGGGTATGTCATTGGGTGCCTTGTCACCCGAGGCGCACAAAACCCTAAACGTTGCGATGAACCGCATCGGTGCGAAATCAGATAGTGGTGAGGGCGGTGAAGATCCCGCACATTTCCATCCGGAACCAAATGGGGACAACCCATCGGCCAAAATTAAACAGGTTGCCTCTGGTCGTTTTGGTGTGACTGCCGAATACCTGAACCAGTGTGAAGAGCTTGAGATCAAGGTTGCGCAGGGTGCAAAACCCGGCGAAGGCGGTCAGTTGCCTGGAATGAAGGTGACAGATCTGATTGCGCGTTTGCGTCATTCGACCAAGGGTGTGACATTGATTTCACCACCACCACACCACGACATCTATTCGATCGAGGATTTGGCGCAGTTGATCTATGACCTAAAACAGATCAACCCACGCTGTAAGGTAACGGTGAAATTGGTTGCGGCCTCGGGCGTTGGGACCATCGCCGCAGGTGTGGCCAAGGCCGAAGCAGACGTCATTTTGATTTCTGGTCACAACGGTGGCACAGGTGCATCGCCTGCAACCTCGATCAAATTCGCGGGTTTGCCATGGGAAATGGGCCTGACAGAAGCGCACCAAGTGCTTGCCATGAACAATCTACGCGATCGCGTCACGTTGCGTACTGATGGTGGTCTGCGCACAGGTCGTGATATCGTCATGGCTGCGATGATGGGTGCCGAGGAATATGGTATCGGTACTGCCGCGTTGATTGCGATGGGCTGTATCATGGTGCGTCAGTGTCAGTCGAACACATGCCCCGTTGGTGTGTGTACGCAGGACGAAGCCCTGCGTGAAAAATTCACTGGCAATGCGGATAAAGTTGTCAATCTGATCACCTTCTACGCGCAAGAGGTTCGTGAAATTCTGGCCTCAATCGGCGCACGTTCATTGGATGACGTCATCGGTCGCGCGGATCTGTTGGGTCAGGTCAGCCGTGGTGCAGATCATTTGGATGATCTTGACCTGAACCCTCTGCTGATCAAAGTAGATGGCTCTAACAGCATCAACTATGATCGTGATCGTCCACGCAACGCGGTTCCTGACACATTGGACGCTGAAATTGTTCGGGACGCTGCACGTTTCCTAAACGACGGTGAAAAGATGCAGCTGTCCTATGCGGTGCAAAACACGCACCGTACGGTCGGTACGCGCACTTCAAGCCATATTGTCCGCAACTTTGGCATGCGCAACAGCCTGCAACCAGATCACCTAACGGTGAAACTGACAGGCTCGGCGGGTCAGGCGCTTGGTGCCTTTGCGGCACCTGGTCTAAAGATTGAAGTTTCGGGTGATGCGAACGACTATGTTGGTAAGGGTCTGTCAGGCGGTATCATTTCAGTCCGTCCACCGATGGTCAGCCCGTTGGTTGCAGCGGAAAACACAATCATCGGAAACACGGTTCTATACGGTGCAACAGATGGTTATTTGTTTGCCGCAGGACGCGCAGGTGAACGTTTTGCCGTTCGTAACTCTGGTGCCAAAGTTGTCGTTGAAGGCTGTGGTTCAAACGGGTGTGAATATATGACAGGCGGCATCGCGGTCATCTTGGGCACAATCGGTGCGAACTTTGGTGCGGGTATGACGGGCGGTATGGCCTATCTCTATGATCCTGAAGGTCAAGTGGATGACATGTTGAACATGGAATCGCTGGTCACAGGAGCTGTTGCCGTGCAGCATTGGGAGGATCAACTGCTGGGTCTGATCCAACGCCATGTCGAAGAAACCAATTCAGCAAAAGGCGTGGAAATCCTGCGTAATTGGGATCTGGAAAAGGCGAATTTTGTCCAAGTCTGTCCAAAAGAGATGTTGGATAAAATCCCCCATCCATTGACCCTGGAACAGGGTGCGGTTCCCGCAGAATAAAACGAAAAACGGCCGCATCATGCGGCCGTTTCTTTTGGGACTAATGACTTTGTATCAATCGGGTCATGATGTGGTCCTTTCTTTGCTTTATGCCATTCGTCATGACATCGCGTAACTGGTTGCACCCTATTAGGGTGGCCGTGGAACCAGGTTAACAAATCCAACGCTTGGTTTCACATTCTTGGGCGGAAAATTATCATAATTGGTAATTTTGATGCAGCTACACTATCCGCTTATAGGTGAATTTTTCATCACCTCTGCCCTTGGTTCACTTCGCTGAACGCGGTAAGCTATCCAAAAAATGGAAATTCGAGGCATGGCAAAAAAGGCGACTAAACGCGCACCAAAGAAAAAGTCAAAAACAGGCTCTAATAGGGCGAATTGGCGCAAAATTATGCGCTGGATAGGTATTGTCGTTCTGGCCTGTTTTATTGCGGTTTTCGTCGTTTTCCGCTTTGTCCCCATTCCAACGACCCCCTACATCCTGTCGGAAAAATCCCGACTTGGGTCTGTGCACTCTGAATGGATGCCGATTGAGGAAATTTCAGACACGCTTAAGCTGACCGTTGTTGCGGCCGAGGATGTGAATTTCTGCCAACACTGGGGCTTTGACATGTCCGCCATTCGCGCTGCGATTCAGGATGGCGGGGATCGCGGCGCGTCGACCCTGACACAGCAGGTCGTCAAAAATACCTTCCTTTGGCACGGGCGCAGTTGGGTGCGCAAAACGCTTGAGGCTTTTTTGACGCCTTTGGTGGAATTGTTCTGGTCCAAAGAACGGATATTAGAAGTCTACCTGAATGTCGCAGAATTTGACGAAGGCGTTTTCGGCGCCGAGGCCGCGTCCCTGCATTATTTTGGCATCTCCTCTGACAGTCTGACTTTAGCCGAGGCTGCGCGACTTGCCGCGATTTTGCCAGACCCCAAGGGGCGCTCTGCATCTGCGCCAACGCAATTCGTCTTGGATCGTGCAGACAATATTCAAGATGGTGCGGTTCTAATCCAAAAAGATCAAAGATCACACTGTTTCATGGATTGATCCCTGCGTCGGAATTGTGCCATTCATACACTGATTTTGAATTGAAAGTTGCCCCACGATGTTGCGCCTTTATCATGTTCCATTGTCCCCCTTTTGCCGCAAGGTTCGGTTGGTTTTGGCCGAAAAAAAGATGGATGTTGAACTTATTGAGGAACGTTATTGGGAACAATCAACGGAATTTCTGCGTCGTAACCCCGCGGGCAAGGTTCCCATCCTGCGACATGAGGGGGCGCTGCTGACCGAAAGCACGCCGATCTGCGAGTATATAGAAGAGTTGAACCCCGAACCTTCCTTGATCCCCAAGGACGCCAAGGCGCGGTATGAAATGCGCCGATTGGTTTCGTGGTTTGATGATAAATTTCATCACGAGGTGACGTCAAACCTGCTTTACGAACGGGTGAACAAAAAGGTGTCGGGACAGGGATTTCCAGACAGCAAAAATATCAAAGAGGGTGCGCGCAAAATAAAATACCATTTGGATTATATGGCGTGGCTGTTGGAACATCGTCGTTGGTTGGCGGGTGATACAATGACACTGGCCGATTTTGCGGCCGCTGCACATTTGTCCAGTTTGGATTATATTTCAGATGTGGATTGGAACAGATCATCTGTTGTAAAAGATTGGTATGCAAAAATTAAATCGCGCCCTGCGTTTCGCAATATTTTGTCCGATCAGGTGTCTGGGTTCCCACCGCCCCGTCATTACAATGATTTGGATTTCTGAGGCGTGCATGGGTTTAGGGTGGCACCGTGTCCCTTAAACAGGCGATCATTGATCAGGCACAGGCCGAGGGATTTTCGCTCTGCCGTTTTACCGATCCAGACAGCATTCCGCATGTCCCAGACAAGCTCTCAGACTTTATTAACGCAGGATATCATGGACAAATGTCATGGATGGCAGATCGCCAAACATGGCGGGCAAATCCGCGTGCGCTTTGGCCCGATGCGCAAACAATTATCATGTTGGGCGAAAGCTATGCACCAGAACATGATCCCACGGACATCCTGAAACATCCCGAAAAAGGGGCTATTTCCGTTTATGCACAAAACAGGGATTATCATGACCTTGTGAAAAAACGCCTGAAACGATTGGCGCGCTGGTTGATTGCGCATTCGGGTGGCGAGGTGAAAGTGTTTGTTGATACGGCCCCTGTTTCGGAAAAACCACTGGGACAGGCCGCAGGTTTGGGGTGGCAGGGCAAACATACGAATTTGGTCAGCCGCGATTTGGGAAACTGGTTCTTTATCGGCTCGGTGTTCACGACATTATCCATTGAGCCTGATTCGGCAGAGGTGGATCATTGCGGATCCTGCCGATCCTGCATCACCGCCTGCCCAACAGATGCCTTTCCCGCGCCATATAGGTTGGATGCGCGTCGTTGTATTTCCTATTTAACCATCGAACATTCAGGCCCCGTTGACGTGGATTTGCGGGGGTTAATGGGCAACCGCATTTATGGATGCGATGATTGTTTGGCCGCCTGCCCGTGGAATAAATTCGCCAAAGAGGCCAGCGATATCCGCTATCACGCGCGTTCGGATTTGATGGCCCCAAATCTTGGCGAATTGGCGATGTTGGACGATGCGGCATTTCGTGCAAAATTTTCGGGCAGCCCGATCAAACGCATTGGCCGCAATCGGTTCGTGCGCAATGTCCTTTATGCGATTAGCAATTCACAGCGGCCCGATTTACTTTCAGTTGCGCATGGTTTGGTAGACGATCCTGATCCCACCGTTTCTGATGCTGCCAGTTGGGCGGTTCAGCAATTGTCGCAAATGGCGCGCTGAACATGCCGCAAATAGACAGACGTTTTTGGTTTGCCGCGCTATCTCAGCGGAAATGAAGGAGCAGGCATGACATACCTTTTGGGCATAGATACGGGCGGCACATATACCGATGCGGTGATCCTGCGTGACGAAGAGGATGTGATCGCCTCGGCAAAGTCGTTAACGACCCGCCATGATCTGGCCGAAGGCATTGGCAAGGCTGCGGCCGCAACCCTTCAGTCTGCTGGCATCGATGCGGGCGAAATTGCGATGGCCTCCCTCTCGACCACTCTGGCGACCAATGCCTTGGTCGAGGGGCAGGGGGGTCGTGTTGGCCTGATCTTTATCGGGTTCCGCGCGGGCGATTTGGACAAACATGGCCTGACCCAAGCATTGGCGGGCGATCCTGTTTTGTCCATCGCAGGGGGCCACAACCATGCAGGGGGTGAGGCGGTCCCGCTTGATCTAGCTGCGATTGAGGAATGGGTCGAACAGCAAAGCGGTATTTCGGCCTTTGCAGTCGCATCGCAATTTGCAACACGCAACCCTACACATGAATTGGCGGTTTTGAAATTACTGCGCGAAAAAACGGGTAAACCTGTTAGCCTATCACATCAACTATCGGCCAAATTGAATGGTCCGCGCCGTGCGCTGACCGCCTTGTTGAATGCACGCTTGATCGGGCTGATTGACCGTCTGCTGCAGCGCGCGCGATCTGTGCTCTCTGATTTGGGTGTGAACGCCCCGCTTATGGTGGTGCGTGGCGATGGTGCGTTGATTTCACTGGATCAGGCGCGCGAAAAGCCAATTGAAACGATCCTAAGCGGCCCTGCGGCCTCAATTGTTGGGGCGCGTTGGCTGACCAATTCTGACAATGCACTGGTTTCGGATATTGGCGGAACCACGACTGACATTGCTGTTTTGCGCGATGGACTGCCTGCCATTGATCCAGAAGGCGCCAAGGTGGGCCCATACCGCACTATGGTCGAGGCTGTTGCTATGCGCACCTTTGGTTTGGGTGGGGATAGTGAGGTTCACTTTGTCTCTCAGGGTTTGCAGGGCGGCGTCACATTGGGCCCACGTCGTGTGTTGCCAGTATCCCTTGCCGCAACGATTGACCCTGACATCGTTCATGTGGCCTTGGACGCACAGTTGCGCGGCTCGCTGCCTGGTGATTATGATGCCCGTTTTGT